>JAEHDT010000114.1 GCA_016880225.1 Gemmatimonadota bacterium
GCCTCGCGGCCCACTGCGCGCCATTCGGCGTCGCTCCGAGGCACGTCGGATCCGTACAGCCGAGGTGGCAAGAGCACCGGCTGCGACGATGGGCCGAACAAGCCGGGCTGGGGCGGCGCGACGGCGCGGGGCGGGCGCGCGCAAGCGGCCCCCGCGCCCGCGGCGAGCGCCAGGAGTGGAACGAGACGCACGACACCTCCGGACAAGACGGGGAACCGGCAAGCTAAGAGCGCGCCGCCTCGTCCGGAAGGCTCAGCGCACTAACGCCGTCCCGCGGCGAGCGCCGTCGCCTCGGGACGCCGTCGCAGCACCAGCATCGCCCACACACCGCCCGCCGGCCCGAGTGCCAACGGCGCCATGCTCCACCGCCACCCGATGTGCCCCGCGAACGCGGGCAGCAGATAGATCGTGAAGCAGGTGAGCAGGAAGCCGAGGCTCGTCTGCAGCGTGAGGGCCGTACCCACGAGCTCGGGCGGCGCCAACTCGCTCACCGCCGCCGAGAACTGCGCCGAGTCCGCGACCACGGCGATCCCCCACACCACGAGCAACGGAACGAGCACCGTCAGGGGACGCGCGAACGCGGCGCCTGCCGCGAGCGCGCACGTCCCGGATACGCACATCGCGGCGCTCGTGATCAGCGTGCGACCCCAGCGGTCGGCGTACTTTCCCCCCAACCAGCACCCCAGCGCCCCACTCCCCACGACGGCGAACGTCACGAGCGCCGGCACGCCTCCCCCCGTCGCATCGGCGCCGGTCCGTGCGCGCTCGCTCGCGGCGACGAACGCCGCGAGCCAGGTCCACATCGCGTACAGCTCCCACATGTGACCGAGGTACCCGAGGTTCGCGAGCGATACGGCGCGGTTCGCCAGAATGCGCGGCGCCGCGCTCCAGCTGAACGCCGGCCCCGGTACGGCGTAGGGTCCATCGTGGGGCACGAGCAGCACCAGCAGCCCGCCGCCCAGCGCCGACGCCGCCGCGACGAGGAGGACCGTCCGCCAGTGCTCGGCGGGAACGGCCCAGCGCACGAGATGAGGAAAGGCCGAGCCGACCGTCAACGCACCCACCAGAATGCCGATCGCGAGGCCCCTGCCCTCGCGATACCAGCCGGCCACGATTTTCATTCCCGGCGGATACACCCCCGCCAGCGCGGCACCGGTGAGCATCCGCAGTGCGATCCCCATGCTCGGACCCGGCGCGAATGCGACGCCGAGTGTCGCCGCCGCCGCGAGCGCCGCACATCCGGCGATCAGCCGGCGCGCCGACCAGCGGTCGGCGAGCGTCAGCACGGCCGAGATCAATGCGCCGATTACGAAGCCGAGCTGCACCGAGATCGTGAGCCAGGCCGCGCCCACTGCATCGAGTCGCCACAGGCTCGTGAGCGCGGGCGCGACCGCCGACGCCGAGAACCACGGGGCCACGGCGCACAGCTCCGCCGTCGCGAGCACCGCCAGCACGCGCCGGGCGCTCACATGCCCGTGGGATGATCCAGGAAGACCCAGGGGAGACCGAAACGGGAGCGGAGGTGCTCCGCGAGCGCCTTGACGCCGACCGTCTCCGTTGCGTAGTGGCCCGCGTAGAAGACGTTCAAGCCCAGCTCCTCGGCGTCGAAGAAACTGTGGTGGGGACCTTCGCCGGTGATGAAGGTATCGAGGCCAGCGGCGGCGGCCTGGGCGATCATGGAAGCCGCCGCGCCCGTGACGATCCCCACCCGCCGGACGCGCTCCGGTCCGAACCCGAGCAGCCGCGGCGCGACCCCGAGCAGCTCCGCGAGCCGCCGCTCGAGCGCGCTGCGCGGCTCGTCGATCTCTCCCCACACGCCGATCCGCACGCCGTACTCTTCGCCGAACTCCCCTCGCAGCGAGACGCGCAGCTGCCGCGCCAGCACGGCGTTGTTGCCGACGTCGGGATGAAGGTCGAGCGGCAGATGCGCGCTGTACAGCGCCGTGCCGCTCGCGATAAGGGCTGCGACCCGCCGATAGTGGCGCCCGACGAGTGGCTGGAGCCCACCCCAGAACAGACCGTGATGAACGAGCAGCAGGTCGGCACCCTGCTCCGCCGCC
>JAEHDT010000115.1 GCA_016880225.1 Gemmatimonadota bacterium
AGGATGAGGGCGAAGTCGGGGCCGCTGTGATCCAGGACGAGAACTTCGTGAATCATCGTCAGCTCGAGATGCGTCGCGGGGTCATCCACCGGCACGCGAGATCCCTCGGCCAAGAGCACGAGGAACAAGCTGACGCTGATCATCGCGAGCGACGGCGCGGCCGCCGGCCAGGCCGCCGCCAAGGGACGCCCGAGCATCCCGGTCAGCGAGTAGTCTCCGGTGGCGAGCGCCAATGCGGCGAAGCAGAGGAACAGCGCGGGCTCGACAAATGACGCGAACGTGACTTCACGGCTCGCACCCAGGCCCTCGAAGCTCGAGCCGGTGTCGAGCCCCGCCAGGACGAGGGCGAATCGCCCCAGCGCGAGCAGCCCCGCGAACACGACCAGATCACCGGTGAAGCGCACGACGGCCTGGCTCCCGTCGAGCGGCACGACGACGGCGGCCAGGAGCGTCGTCACGACAACCGCCACCGGCGCCGCGCGGAACAGCCACGTCGCCGTGGTGCCGTGCACCGCGCCCTTCCGCAGGAGCTTGGAAAGGTCCCAATAGAGCTGCAGCACTGGCATGCCGCGGCGGCCGGTGAGCAGCGCTTTGGTCTTGGCGGCGACCCCGGGGAGCAGGGGGGCCACGAGCAGTACCACGCCGAGCGCGGCGAGCCGCGACCACGTCATGGTGCCCCCCCTCCCCCCGACGCTGCCAGGTAGCCGAGGAGCAGGAGCAGCGCCGCCATCAGATACACGAGGTACACCCACAGCCGCCCCTGCTGAATCGGCCGCAACCCCCAAGCGAAGCGGCGCACCGCCGACCAGAGCGGCAGGACGGCGCCGTCGAGCACGAGCTCCTTCGCGTGCGTGCCGAACCTCCCCGGCTCGTGGGACTCGTGCACCCCCGTGACGGGACCGAAGCTCGCGAGGAGCGGCGCCGCGAACGAAGAGGCGGTGTACTGCGCGCGGAGCACCGGCTGCGAGTAGCCGCAGCCCCACGTCTCGCCCCGGGCGGCGCGGCGCCCAGTCATCCCCACCCAGGCCCACCCGCCGAGCAGGAGCAGCACGACCAGCGCGGCGGACAGGAAGGCGATCCACGTCATCGCGTGAAGCACGTCGGCGCCGACGGCACCGACGGCGTCGGCAGGGAGACCCGCCACGAGGGCTCCCGCCGCCAGCGCCGGCCGCACCACCAGCACCGGTACAAGCCCGATCACGCCGCAAGCTATCGCCAGACCGACCATCGGGCCCCACATCCCCGCCCCGACCTCCCGCCCCCGTTGTGCGTCCGCGCTGCGCGCGGTGCCGAGAAACACGATGCCGTCCACCTTCGCGAAACAGGCGAGCGCCAGGCCGCCGATCAGCGCCAGACCGGCGACCCCCAAGACCGCGAGTTGCGTGGGCGAGTGGGCGGCGCCGCTCCGGAACAGCGCCTGGTAGACGACCCATTCGCTCACGAAGCCGTTGAGCGGTGGCAATCCGACGATGGCCACGGAGCCCACCAGGAAGGCGATCCACGTGAGCGGCATGCGCCGCGCCAGCCCCCCGAGCCGGTCGATCGCTCGCGTGCCGGTCGCCCGATACACCGCGCCTGCACCGAGGAACAGCAGGCTCTTGAAGATGGCGTGATTCAGGGTGTGCAGAATGGCGCCCGCGAAGCCGAGGACCGCGACCACCGGCATGTGATGGCTGGCGCCGAGTCCGCCGAGTCCGAGCCCGATCAGGATGATGCCGATGTTCTCGACGCTGTGATAGGCCAGCAGCCGCTTCAGGTCGTGCTGCGCGAGGGCCCAAACGACGCCCAGCACACCCGACGAGAGCCCGAGCATCAACACGAGCCACCCCCACCAGGCCGGTGGTGCGCCGAGCAGGCCCACCACCCTCAACAGGCCGTAGATCCCCATCTTGATGACGACCCCGGACATCAGCGCCGAAACGTGAGACGGAGCCGCGGCGTGCGCGTCCGGCAGCCAGAAGTGCAGCGGAACGAGACCCGCCTTGAGGCCGAACCCCACCAGGGCGAGACCCAGGACCAATGCTCCCCGCGCCGGGAGGGATGCGGCGCCGGCCGCCAGCGCGTCGAAAGACAGGGTCGTTGCGAACCCGCCCCAGAACGCGAACATGGCGAATAGCGCCAGCGTCCCGGTGTGGGTCGCGACGAGATAGATCAGCCCGCCGCGCCGCACCTCGGCCCGCTCCGCCTCGAAAACCAGGAGAAAGTAGGCCAGGACCGCCATGCTCTCCCACGCGATGAGAAACGGCACGACGGCCTGCGCGGTCACGACGAGGGCGAGGGCGGCGAGCACGACGGCGGTGAGAGCGTGGGAGCCGGCGACGGGGCCCGACCCGCGCTCGGGCGCCAGATAGCCGAGGCCGTAGATCGCACTCGCCAGCCCGACACCCAGGACGACGAGGAGGAAGAACGCGGACAGGCCGTCGATCCCGAACGCCCATGGCCCGCCAGGTACCGCCACGACGAGGGACACGCCCGGCACACTCCCGCCCGCGAGGACTCGGATGGCCGGAACCACGCCCAAGACACAGCCGCTCGCGACGAGGACGCCGAAGACCGAGTCGGCCGTCGCGTGCCACCGGCGCAGGGCCGCCGCGCCCAGCCCACCCGCCAGGATGAGCAGCAGGCCGACGAGGAGCAGGGTCACCGCATCACGGTTCCTGTGCCGGTGACCGGGACACGCCGCTCGCCCTGGTCTCGAGCGCCCGCACGCGAGCCAGGATATCGGCGCTCGACGCCCGGTGAACGAGCAGGCGCCGGAGCTCCTCGTTGTGGAGCACGAAGCCGAGCTGGCCCAAGATGCGGAGATGCCCCGGGACGTTGGAGCTCACGACCGTGAAGAGAGCGTGCACCGGCTTGCCGTCCACCGCGTCGAAGTCCACCGGGTCGCGCAGCAGGCAGAGCGTTACGAACGGCGCCGTGACGTGCAGCAGGATGGGGTTCCGCACGTGCGGGATGGCGATGCCGTCGCCGATGCCGGTGGACCCCATGGCCTCGCGCGCCTCCAGCGTGGTCGCGAGAAACTCCCGATCGATCTCCGGCGGCAGTGGGAGACGCCGGACGATCTCCCGCAGCACGCTCGCCTTGTCCCGGCCGCCTACGTCATGATGGATGCCGCCGGCGGCGAGCAGCTCGGACAGCGGCGGGACCCGCTCGGGCTGCCGCTGCGCCTGCTCCAGCAGCGTCCGCGAGACCGGCATGCCGTTCTCCGTGGCCCACTCCCACAGCTCGATGGCGTTGAGGTGGAGTCGCTCGTTCACGCGATGGACCGGCAGGCCGCGATGCTGAATCCACCGGCGCACGGTGGCCTCGTCCACGCGCAGATACGAGGCCGCCTCTCGGACGGTCAACTGCATGAGACCCCGACCCGGGACGGGTCAGCGGCTACGGGGGCGCGTATCTCCACCGCTCACGACCGCTTGTACCGCCACGCGACGATTCCGGGGCGATCCACGGCGATCTTGAATGGCTGGTTCGCCCCCGCGTCGAGCGGCGGCACATCCTGCGGCTGCGATGCCACCACCGTACCGGTCCCGTCCAGGAACTCGAAGGCGATCTTGAGCGGCATCGACGGCTTCGAACGGAAGTTGGTGAACAGCCCTTCCACCTGGGCGCCCTTGTCCGAAGTGGCGAAGTTCCCCACCGTCACCTCCACGGGTAGCGAATCGGCGAGCGTCAGGTAGTAGAGAACGGAGTCCTTCCTGCCGAGTAGCTGCCAGCCGCCGGCGATCTTGGCGAGCGAGAGGCGGTTCATCGGGTCCACGGCATACAGCCGTTGCGCCAGCGGCAGCACCTTGCTGGTGTCGCCGATCAAATAGGAGATGCCCGCCGCGTTGTACAACGCGTCGCGATAATACGGGTTCTTCGCGAGTCCCGCCTCGTACGTCTGCGCCACGAGGCGGTACTGTGGATCCGCCAGCTCGTGGAATTTGCGCATGGTGTCCGCGGCCGCTGGCTGGCAGCGTGATGCGATCTGCCGCGCCGTGAGCGCCGGGCTCTTCCGCTTCTGAGCCTTGGCGCACGCGGCATCCATGGCAGCGGTATCCGGCGACTCGGGCACCGCGGACAGAACCGACTGCGCCGCGCCGAACAGATCGCCTGCGCTCGCCGAGTCGGCGTGCGAGGGGATCGCGCCGTACAGGGCCATAGCGGAGTCCCG
>JAEHDT010000116.1 GCA_016880225.1 Gemmatimonadota bacterium
AGTGGACGAACACATCGGGACCCGACTCCTGCGCGATAAAGCCAAAGCCCTTCGCGTCGTTGAACCACTTCACCTTACCCTTTGCCATACCGTTTGAACCTCAGCACTAAGGGGCACTGCCCCGGAATAGATATCGGCCCTGGTCACCGTGACCAGAGACGGGCTCAAACAAAAACCGCGAGACAAGTGGTCCTCGCGGAGCGCAGACAAACCGGTGACGGTGCCACGTATTGCTTGAACCGGGGCCAAAGCTAGGATAGGGCTGGACCCCTGTCAATAGAGTAAATGTCGCGGGCTTCGGTGGTTGCGCCGCCCAATCCGCCCTCCAGCCACCATAGCGACAGTATCAAGCCATCTGGTGCTATCGCTTGGATGTCTTGGACGTGTCGTCGCGCACCGGAAGCCCCGCTGCCAGCCGGAAATCCCGCAGGGCGGCGTCGTAGGTCTTCATTCGCTTCGCCACTGCCGCCGCGGTCGCGCTCGGGGTCCGAGCGGCGCTGTCTTCGCAGATCGGGGCGTAGGCGATCAACGAGTCGATCTGGCCGACGAGCCGGCGTGCCTTGAGACGCACGGTGTCTTCGTACACGGTGGGGCTGAGCTGCGGGCGGCCCCGTCTCAGGAACGCCCGGCCGCTGCCGCACAGCCCGGCGAGGAACCGCCCGGCGCGCCGCTGTCCGGCTGCATCGCGGGTGCCCTCCGCGCGCGTGACCCGGCTCACACCGTCCTTCATCTGCGCGATGCCGCGCGATGCGGTGCGTAGCCCATCGAGAAAGCGTTTCTGCTCTGGGCTCGGCGGCAGCGGAGCCGCCGGCAGCGATTCCGCCTGCGTCGAGTCGGCGGCCGGCGTGGGGGGCGGCACCGGCTCCTGCGCCGCCAGTGGCGTGAGCGCGGTTGCGAAATACATCAGCACGGCCAAGCGGTGCATCACGAATCCTCTGTTAGGGGCTGGAAGCCCTGGTTATAATGTCACGATGACGGTTCCCGCAACCTCGCGCCAGACCCGCACGTTCGAGGATCGTGCCGACGCGCTCGCGCATTTCTTCCTGCGTGCCGGGGAGGCGCCCCGCCTCCTCGCTTATGACGATGCCGTCGGCTGTCCGCTCGACCAGGCCCTCGCAGCCCTCGAATGGACCTCTGCGGTGGGCATCCTCGCGCAGGAGGATCTGATTCACGCGGCCCGCCTCGGGACCGACGCGTCCGCCGCCGTCGTCGAGCGCAAGGACGGCGACCAGCGAGTGTTCATTTACTTCGGGCCCCGCATGGACGCGCCGCCCGCCGATCCGTACGAAGGTACGCTCTTGTACGACGAGCCCGGCGTGCGCGCGTATATCTTCGCGCAGCGGGTGCATGCGATCGCGCACTTTTTGCGAGCCACCCTCGGACTCGGCGCCGTTCTCTCCATGCTCGGCCGGCGCGCCCCCGAGCTGCGCCACATCCGTCGCTGGTTGCAGGCGGTGTTCGCCGGACCCGCCGGTGAGACCGGCTCCACACAGATGCTCGCCGGCTGGTTCGCCACCGGCGGCGCCGGTGTGTTGTTCCTACCCCACCACCCCGACGAACCCTACACCTACTGCGAAGTCGGCCTGGAAGGCTGAGGTTGGTGGAGGTTGGGACTCCACAACCTCCTGTCTCTGTGGATTCACAACTCCACATCGTGTGGACGGGCGCGGCAATGGTAGGCGCGGGCGCGAGTTACTGTCCACATCCGATGCACACCGAGGTGAGCTAACCCGAAGAAATATCGGCACTTGCGCGCTTTTCGCCGGCCCCTATATTGATGCCACGCGGCTTGGAGGGAAGGGTCGGGACCTGGTGTCTCAACTACGCCTTCAAGACGGGTCCGAGCGGAAATTCCGGGGAGGCCGCCGATGCAAACAAGGGCTCAGGCGGCCGGCGATCCGGGAGCAGGCTCTCCGGCTCGGATAGATAGGGCCAGTCGCGTGCCCTGTCCGCGTCGACGTGGTGCCTCGACGTGCAGTGCGGAAGGTCGGTCCGCGACCCGATCTGACCCGTAGCACCCACATTGGTGAACCTTGCGGCCCGGCCAGGCTGCTTGGGGATGGAAGCCGGAGCTCCTGTTCGCCCTACCGAGCGACGAATCAGTCAACCGGCGGCGGCAGGATGAAGAACGGAGGGAGCAATCCCCCGGCTCCGGGTAACCGATGTGCGGGGCCCCCGGGCGGCCTATCGTGCCGTCCCGGGGGCTTCGTGTTTCATTTACCAATCTCCCGTTCGCGGGGTCTCCTCCACGCCATGACGCTCGTGCTTCCCATAGCCGCCGGCGCCGCACTGGGCGCCTGGGCCTACGGCACCTACGAGCCGAACAGCCCGCTGTTCGGGCGCGCCGTCGGCCGCGGGTCGCGGGCGGGGCGCGTCGCGTATCTCAGCTTCGACGACGGTCCCAACCCCTCCGCTACCGAGCCGATCCTCGAGACGCTCGCCGCCACGGGCGTGCCGGCAGCCTTCTTCATGGTGGGAGAGCACGTGCGCCGCTTCCCCGCGCTGGCCCGCCAGGTGGCCGCGCTGGGTCACGAAGTCGGTAACCACACACTGCGGCACAAGAAGCTCCACTTTCAGGGGCCGGGCCGGATCCGGGAGGAGCTCGACGGGGCGCACGAGCTCATCGCCGCCGCCACCGGCCGCGCGCCGAAGAGCTTCCGGGCCCCGCACGGCTACCGCAACCCGTTCGTCGCCCCGGTCACGCGGCGGCTCGGCTATACCGTGTTCGGCTGGACCTTCGGCGTGTGGGACTCGGACCCGCGCGTTCCCGCGGAGCAGATCCGGGAGCGCGTGCGTCGTAAGCTCCGGCCGGGCGCGATCATTCTGCTGCACGACGGCGACGGGTACGATCCCGCAGGAGACCGCCGCCGCACCGCCGCCGCGCTGCCGGGCATCATCGCCGACGGGCGCGACGCCGGCTACACGTTCCAGCCGCTCGCCGCGCTCCTGGCGCGTTAAAACGCCGTCCGTCCCGCGAAAAGGGTGACGCCGCCGCGGCGCGCCGCCGTAGCTTGGCCCGCGTGACGCCGACGGTTGCGATGCCGGACCCGACGACGCGGCGCCGGGCCGCGGCGCTCGCGGACATCGCCGACGCGTTGTCCACGGCGCGCTGCGCCGCCCGCTTGGCGGGCCTCCAGACGACGGACTTCGTCGTCCGCGAGCTCTTGCTCGCGGTGATCGAGCAGCTCGATCACGCGGCGGGCGTCGCGCGGCGCCTGGTCTGACTCCTCCTACTGCTTGAGCTTCGGAAGATCGCCGTCCAGCTCGTGCGCTTTGTGGAACGCCACGCGCGGGCCGCGGATCGGCAACAGGTGCGCGATCGAGTTGGCGTAGTACTCGAGCAGCGGCCGGCCTCGTGGCAGCACGATCAGGCTGTCACCGTCTTCGACCACGAGCCGGCGCATCCGCAGCATCCGCCAGGCCCGGTCCCACACGTCGCGGATGCGGGAGCCGCCGCGCACCACCTTCGCGTTCACGTCGCGCAGCCGGTCGCGCAGCTGATCCATCCGCTCGAGCACCGCCTCCCGCGCGATCACCGTCTGGCCGAACGACAGCAGGGCGGCGGCGGCGAGGGGGACCGGCGTCACCGGCATGATCGCGCCGATACGCTCCATCAGAAGCCCCGCGAGCTTCTCGAGCTCGGGCAGGCGCTGCTCCTTGGGGAGCTCGAGCACGCCCGGCCTGGTGGCGAGCCACTCCCGCAACGATAGCGGCGTCCCGAAGTTCACCGCCGCCCGTCCGTAGCGCTTGAGCCGTCCGGTCGCCAACCGGAGCACGTTGCTCGTCACGTAGCTCGCCGCCGTCCAGAGCTGCGCCACCCTGCCGGGGCGGTCGCGCTCGTCCACCAGCTCGCGGGTCACGGCACGATCCTCGAGCACCCTATCGAAGTTGATGGCGACGGGCACGAACCAGACGTCGCGGTCGAACGCGGGGTCGAGCAGGGTGCGGCAGACGTAGTCGAGCAGCCCCAGCTTGGGCGGGGCGAGGCGGCCGTCGCGCGACAGCCGGCCCTCGGGAAAGAACCCCTGCGTCACCCCGTTCGCGGTGATGAGCTGCACGTAGCGCTCCAGCACGGCGTGGTACAGCGGCTCGCGGAACCCGCGCCGGATGAAGTACGACCCGAACGACTTGAACACGTATTCGAGCGGCCACACCCGGGCCCACTCGCCCACGGCGTAGCTCACGTGCGCGCCGTACGCCAGCACGTACGCCACCACGACGTAGTCCACGTTGGAGCGATGGTTCATGGCGTAGACGACCACGTCCCGCTTGGGAATCCCCTCGAGGGACGCCTCGTCCTGATAGTCCACCGTGACGCGGTACAGCAGGTTGAGCACGACCTTGGCGAGGTTGTAGCCCAGGCGGTAATACGACAGGACGTTGAGCTGCGGCACGATCTCGTCGATGTACGCGTTCACGCGCCGCAGGACGTCCGCCTCGGGAAGGCGGTGCTCTGCGGCGTGGGCGGCGATGGCGCTTCGGACCACGGGGTCGCGTGCGAGCGACGCCTTCGCGGCGCCGCGCTGTTGCAGATGATACCGCGCCAGCCGTGTTCGGAACTCGTGGATCGTCCGGAGGGCTCGACGTCCGAGCCATCCAGTCACGCGACGGTCCCTCCCTCCTTCTTGAGCTGGGCGTAGCCCATGCCGCGGAGAATCGCGATCCGCTTGGCCATGGGGGGATGGGTCGCGAGCGCATCGGCGAACAAACCCTCGTGCCCGGTGAGCCGTCGGCCGAGTGGGTCGGCGATGCAGAGATGGGCGGCGCCGCGCTTGATCGCCGAGGTGGGGGCGTCCGCACCCTCGATCTTCTGGAGCGCGCTCGCCAGCGCCAGGGGATTGCGGGTGAACTGCGCGCTCATCGCGTCGGCCAGGTACTCGCGCTTGCGGCTCACCGCCAACGCCAGCATCTGAGCGATGATGGGCGCGAGCAGCCACGAGATGATCCAAACGACGAGCAGGACGAGCAGCAGCAAGCCGCCGGCGCCCTTTTTCCCCCCACCTCCACCTCCACCACCCCCGCCGCCTCCGCCACCTATCCTGCCCCCGCCTCGCAGCACGCGCGTCGCGCCGTCGTGCATCAGCGCCACCGCCCCCACCAGGGCCGCCAGCGTCGTCATCAGCCGCACGTCCAGATTCCTGACGTGGCCCAGCTCGTGGGCGATCACCGCCTGCAGCTCTTCCCGGTTGCAGAGGTCGAGCAGGCCGCGCGTCACCGCGATGTGCGAGTGCAGCGGCTCGGTGCCGGTGGCGAAGGCGTTGGGATCGGGGTCGTCCACGATCCAGATGCGCGGCCGCGGCACGCCCGCGGCGATCGCCATCTCCTCCACCACGTTGACCAGCTGCTGCTCCTTCGGGTCGGTGGGGTCGACGACCTCCCGTGCCCCGGTGGACCACAGCACCTTGTCGGGCCCCGTGCTGTAGGCGTACCAGGCCGTGAGCAGGGCGACCGCCGTGAGGACGATGCCGAACCACGGGAACGTGTGGTGGTACGCCGTGCGGGGCGCATCGAGACTCGCGAGGTAGTAGATGTAGTCCCCGCCGAACCCCAGCCACGCGAAGAAGACGACGAAGCCAACCACCAGCAGGAGCGTGCGCCGGCGATTGGCTTCCTGTTGTTGAAAGAGGTTGAGCGAAGTCTCGTCGCTCACGCTTTCGGCTTCATCGAGAGATCGACCTGCGGCACCGCCTTCTCCGCCTGATCCTCGATCTCCCACAGGTCGGCGGGCTGGGCCTTGGCGAGCCCGGCGACCAGGTTCGTGGGGAACTGCTGCTGCTTGGTGTTGTACTGGGTGGCCGTGTCGTTGTACAGCTGGCGCGCGAACGCGACCTTGTTCTCGGTCGATGTCAGCTCTTCCTGGAGCTGCCCGATGTTGCCCGTGGCCTTGAGCTGCGGATACTGCTCCACGACCACCATCAGCCGCTGCAGCGCCGACGAAAGGGCGTTCTCGGCCTGGCTGATCTGCTTGATGCCTTCCGGGCCCGCCGCGTTGACCTTCACCGCCTGGTTGCGTGCCTGGATCACCGCCTCGAGCGTGGAGCGCTCGAAGTCCATGGCTCCCTTGACTGCGTTCACGAGGTTGGGGATCAGGTCGTGGCGCCGCTTGAGTTGGACGTCGATCTGCTTGAACGCGTTGAGCGTCTGGTTCTTGAGGGAGACGAGCCCGTTGTAGGCGCCGATCACCCACGCGACGATGACCACCAGGACTACCAGCAGTATGATCGAGCCCATGTGCGCTCCAGTTCGAAGTGAGTCGACCCTACGCGGTCGCGGATGGCAGGAGTTTCGTGAGCGCCTGGCGCACGGCCTCCGCGACCGCCGCGTCGCCGGGGCCGAGCCGTGCCAGCGGATGGGCCGTCTCGAGGTGCAGTTCCACCCCCCGGCCCACCGGGATCCGGCGCCAGGAGCTCGCGGTCTCGGGGTCGCGCGCGGCGTCGCGCTCGAGCCAGGCCGTCAACGCCCGGCCCGACTTGCCACGCGGCGGCACCCCTTTGCTCTTGAGCGGCAGGCGATCGGGGACGGGGAGTGACGCGCCCAGCGCCTGCGCCGCGCGCCGCTCCAGGACATCGCCCGTCTGGTCCTGCATCTCCTTGGTGATGGTCGCGAGTGTGGTCCCTTCCATCTGCCGCAGCTTGATCCACAGCAGCTGGAGGAAGTGGCGGTAAGAGTAGGTCGCGGCGGTGCCGCGCCCCTCCGGGGGGCTCACCAGACCCTTGGTCACGTAGAAACGGATCGTCCGCTCGCTCGGCTGAGCGCGCGCCGCCGCGTTGATCGGCGTGATGGCGGAGGCATCGAGCACCGCGCCGACCAGCGCCGCGAGGTCGCGCAGGTTCCACGGCGCGAGGTTACGGTATTCGCGCAGAACGTGCACCGGCTCGTGCTGCGAGCCCCCCGTCACGCCTGGGCCCCTCCCCGCTCGCGCTCCTCGCTCAGCCGGAACACCGCGGCGAGCCAGTCGGAGACCTCACGCAGGTTGAACGGCTTCCGGATCACGACGCAGCGATGGTGCTCGAGCCACGTCCGGACCTCTTCCGCTTCTGCATCCCCCGTCATGATCGCGATGCGACCCTCGAGCAGCGGCCAGCGGTGCACGATCGCGAGGTACAACGCGAGCCCCGACATCGTGGGCAGCCGGATGTCGAGGAGCAGGGCGTCCGGCTGCTGCGCCGCGACCAGCTCGTACGCCGTTTCGGCGCTGCCGGCCCCGACCACGCGGAGCCCTTGGCGGCCGAGCATGCGCTCGAGCACACGACGCAGCGGCGCCTCGTCGTCCACGATGAGGAGCGTCCGGGGCGCCGTGCTCATAACGCCGACACCTTGGACTGCTGCGGGGTCAGGAATCGCTGAACCACTCGCGCCAGCGCCTCGCCCGAGTCGAGCGACAGGCGCATCTCCCCGGCGGTGAGCCCGAGATAGGCGCGGGCGTGCAGCTGCAGCGTCTTGGTCTGCGCGTACCCCAGGCGCTGCGCCACGTCCTCGATGGTGAAGCCGGGGTCCTGCAGCAAGCGATGCGCGTACAACACCCGCGCCGCGGACAGGAAGTGACGCGGCGACGGCAGCCCTACGCGCGTGAACCAGCGCTCGCACGTACGTCGATCCACCCGGGCGCGCGCCGCCACCTGGCCCACCGTCTGGACCTCGCCTGGGGACCGCAGCGCCTCCTCCAATACCCAGCGCAGCTCGCTCGGCAGCGGCGCCAGCGCCTGCGCCAGCTGGTCCAGGAGCTGGCGCGACGACGAGCGCGCCTCCTCTTGACCCAGTACCTCCCGCAGCCGGCTGGGATGGTCGTCGTAGTTGGCGAACACGACGTGCTGGATGCCGCGCTGCCCCAGCGCCAGTAGCACCCCCGCCGTCTGCGGCGTGAGCGTCGTGTACAGGATCAGGGGCAGGGAGGGAAACAGCACCCGCAGCCGCTCGATCTCCTGCGACCGGGCATCGCCCGACATGAGCGGATCCACCACGGCCAGCTCGACCGGCTGGCTGCGGATGGCCTCGAGCACTTCGTCCCAGGTCAGCACCTGCGCCACGCTGAACCGCGACCCCGCGGCCCGGCGCAGCTTGTGGCACTGGACGTCTGAAACGGCGGCTAAGACGAGCATGGAAAATCCCCCAAAACCCCTAAATGCCGCAAAATCGCCCTACGATGCCGCAAAATCGCCCTAAAAGCCGGACGTTCCCGCAGACAGGTTCCGGATGTCCTGTTGCGCCTGTTCCACACCCTGGACGCCGGAGGCCTCAATGTCCCGCCGTATTCGCGCCCTGTTCGCCCTGCTCGTCGTGTCGTTCGCCCTCTCCGCCGCCGCGTGTGCCGATGCCACCGGTCCCCGCCACGGCTGCGACGTCAACAACAGCAACACCTGCCAGTAGTAGCTCTAGCCGACGAGCTGCGCGAGGGACTCCGAGACCTCGCGCAGCGCGGCCGTCTGCAGCACTGGCTCGGTCGCCGGTTGCCCCTCGCGCGCCATCGCCTGCTCGCACTCGGGTAGCCCCCCGAGGATTCGCTCGATCCGGAACTCGAACTCGTGCAGTCCGGCGGCGCTCGCGATAGCGAGAGCTTCCCTCATGAGAACCTCGGCGCGCCGGAACCGCCCGAACCGGGCCTGCCCGATCCCCTGTTTCAGATAGAAATCCGCCCTGATGTTGGGAGGCATGTCCGGCAGCCGCTCCTCGCACCGCTCCCGCCAGCGTGCGAACCCGACGTGGTCGCGCCGGAACGACGCGCAGTGCATCAGCTCGATCAAGGCGTTGCTCACGGTTTCCCGCGTGCCCCCGCGCCGCACCACTTCAGCCAGAGCACGCTCCGCCCCGGTGGCGTCGCCAAGGGTCAGCATCATCACGCCCACGTCACCGAGCGCCCGAAGCCTGGAGTCGTCCTCCTCGTACAGCTCGAACGCGCGCCAGGCATGCGGGATCGCTTCCGCCGACTGCCCCATGTGGTAGCGCGCGAC
>JAEHDT010000117.1 GCA_016880225.1 Gemmatimonadota bacterium
GCCAGCACATCCTCGCCGACACGGCGCGGTTCGACGCGGCGCTTCGGGAGTACATCCGGCGCTGGGCCTACAAACACCCCACTCCGGCGGACTTCTTCCGCACCATGGAGGACGCGCTGGGGGAAGACCTGTCGTGGTTCTGGCGCGGCTGGTTCTACCGAACCGACGTCGTCGACCTCGCCGTGGATTCGAGTGTGACGCGCAGCGACTCGAGCGGCGTCACGGTGCAGGTGTTCCTCGCGAGCCCCGGCGGGCTCCCGATGCCGGTCGACCTCCGGCTGACCTTCGCCGACAGCACGGTGGAGAACGCGCGCCTGCCGGTCGAGATCTGGTTTCTGGGAAACCACTACACCTGGGTGCGGAAAGTCCCGGCGGCGGTGGTGAAGGTCGAGATCGATCCGGGGCAGAATTTCCCGGACGTGCGGCGGGACAACAACGTGTGGGTGAAGCCCTAGGGCGTTGTCTCCCGGCGTCGCGTCACCAGCTCGAGCACGACGAGAAACACACCGCCCCACAAGAGACCGGGCAGCTCGGCCAGCTCCCGGCCGTAGCGGATCCACAGCCAGCGAGCCATCACGTAGCACCACAGGCCTCCCGCGAACCACCCCGCCACCCGCACCACGGGTCCCACCCCGGTGCGGATGTCCGGCAGGGCAACCAGCACCCGGTCCACGTAGGGCGCGAGGAAGGTGAAGCAGAACGCCACGGTGAACACGTCCACGAAGTCGGACGCAAGCGACCCGTGGCGCGGCAGCGTGGCGAGCAGTACAACGCCGACGATGGCCGCCGCGACCGTGCTGCGCTGGACCGTCTTCCAGAACGGCTCGCCCACTAGCGAGCCCCCGTGGGCGCCGGCTTCAGATACTGGTCCAGCCAGTCGAGCACTGTGCCCCACCACAGCCGGCGGTTGCGGGGTCGGGTGACGAAGTGCCCCTCGTCGGGGAAGTACAGGAACTTGGCCGGCACGCCCAGCACTTTGGCGGCGGTGAACGCCTGATAGCCCTCCGAGAGGTCCACGCGATAATCGAGCTGCGAGTGCACGATCAAGATCGGCGACTTCCAATTCTTGACGAAATTGAGCGGCGACCACTTCTCGTACAGCGCGCGGTTGGCGTACGGCGTCCCGCCGAACTCCCAGTTCGGGAACCACAGCTCTTCGGTGCTGCCCGCCATGCTCACCGGATTGAACACGCCGTCGTGTGCCACCAGCGCCCTGAAGCGGGTGGTGTGCCCGGCCAGCCAATAGATCATGTACCCGCCGTACGACGCGCCCGCCGCGCCCATGCGCGTCGAGTCCACGTACGGCAGTCGCGCGACGGCGTCGAGCCCCTTCATCACGTCCTCGAAGGGGTAATCGCCCCAATGCTGCGAGATGGCGTCGGTGAACTTCTGGCCGTAGCCGGTCGAGCCGTGGAAGTTGACCGCGGCCACGACGTAGCCACGCGCCGCGAACATCTGGTAGTTCCAGCGCGAGTGCCAGTTGTCGTCCCAGGCGCCCTGCGGCCCGCCGTGCACGAGGTAGACGAGCGGATACCTGCGCCCGGGCTCGAAACCCGGCGGCTTCAGGATCCAGCCGTGCACCGAGTCGCCGAGCGCGCCCACGAAGCCGTATTCCTCGAGCGGGTTGAGCGCGAGCCGCGCCACGATGTCGTCGGTGTGATGCGACAGTTGCCGTCCGGCGGCCCACACCTCCGCCGGCTGGGTGTTGCTCTGGTGCAGGTAGACGAGCGTCTTGCCGTCCGGGGCGACGGCGACGCTGGTGTTGACGCCGCCGGAGACGGCGACGGAGCGGCGGAACGACGGTATGTCGATGCGGTAGATGTTGTCGCGCCCACGCTCCTCGACGACGGCGTAGATGCAGCGCGAGTCCGGACACCACGTGTACGAGCCCACCGACAGCGTCCACCCCGCCGTCGCCTCGGTCGGGCTGACGCCCTCGGTCCGTCCCTCGTTCCGGCGCAGCAGCATCAGCCGCAACCGATCCGCCTCGAACCCGGGCCGCTCCATCGAGAGATACGCGAGCCACTTGCCGTCCGGCGAGTAGCGCGGGGTGTTGTCGGCGCCGCGGTTGGTGGTGAGGGCGCGCATGCCCGAGCCGTCGGGGCCCATGACGAACAAATCGACGTTCGTGTTGTCGGCCACCGTCGCGTCGCCGTGCATCGCGACCGCGACTTCCTTGCCGTCCGGCGCCACGCTCACGTCACCGTCACCCGCGGTGGCGATGGCCGGAACGTCGTGGTCGAGCGGCGTCACGTCCCGGGCGGCCCCGCCCGCCAACGGGACCGCGAAGAGGTGCTGTCGCTTGCCGGCCCGCCAGTCGTCCCAGTGGCGCCACATCAGGTCCATCCACAAGCGCGCGTCCGTGGGGAAGTCGCCGTTGCGCCGGTCGATCTCCTGCTCCGCGGGCCACTTGATGTCGCTCGTCACGAGGAGCCCCGTGCCGTCGGGGAGCCACACCGGGTCGAACACGCCGTCCGTTAGACTCGTGAGCCGGCGCGCTTCCCCACCGGCGAGCGGCAGCACCCACAGCTGGGCACCGCTCTCCCGCGTGGAGACGAACGCCAGCGTCCGGCCGTCGGGCGACCAGCGCGGCTGGCGGTCGGAGCCCGGACCGGCGGTGAGCTGGCGGGTCTCGCGGCCCGCGACGTCGGCGAGCCAGATGCGCGTCGTGCCGCGGTTGTCTTTGAGCGAGTACTCGGTCACCGTGTACGCGGCCCACTTGCCGTCGGGCGAGAGTTGCGGATCGCCCACCACCTTCAGGGCCAGATAGTCGTCGATCGTGATGGCTCGCTGCTGGGCGAGTCCGGGGCGAGGGAAGAGCGAAGCGGGCAGGGTGAGAACCGCAAGCACGAGCAGGAAGCGTAGCGTCATTTCAGTAGTCCGGATGCGTGAGAATGGCCTTCACGAGGTCGTCGAAGATGCGCGATTCGGGCGTCACCGCGCCACTCGCGTCACTGTGCACGTTCCAGGCGCACAGCTCGTTCAAGGCCGTCGCCTCCTCGTAGGTCAGGTGCAGCACGTAGCCGTCGCCGCCCCCCGAGGGCGTCGCGCCGTCCAGCACCTTCGTCAAGACGTCGGGGAGGTGGCGTGCCCCCCGGACGGCGTCGAATTGCGCGCGGCTGACCGTGAGGTCCATGAACTCCCTTGCTTTGGCGGGTCCGGAGCGAAATCTTCTCCCCTGCCCCCCCTTCCCGCAAGGAAGAGCGATGTCGCGCACCGAGTTCATCGCCACCGGATTCCACGTGCCTGAGCGGGTCGTCACCAACGACGACCTCGCGCGGATGATGGACACCTCGGACGAATGGATCGTCCAGCGCTCGGGGATCAAGACGCGGCACTGGGTGTCGGAGGGCGAGACCGGCGTCACGCTGGCGCGCCAGGCGGCGCTGCAGGCGCTCGCGAAGGCAGGCATGAAGCCGGGTGAGCTGGATTGCATCGTGTACTGCACGTGCACGCCCGATCACTTCGAGCCCGGCAACGGCGTCTTCCTCCAGCGCGAGCTCGGCGTGCGCGATATTCCGGCGCTCGACGTGCGCAACCAGTGCTCCGGGTTCATCTACGGGCTCTCCGTGGCCGACGCCTGGATCAAGAGCGGCCAGTACCGCCGCGTGCTGCTGGTTGGGGCCGAGGTCCACTCGCGCGGGCTCGACAAGACCACGCGCGGCCGGGACACGGCCGTGCTGTTCGGCGACGGGGCGGGCGCCGTGATCCTCGGCCCCACCGACGAGGACAGCCGCGGCATCCTCTCGACCCACCTGTACGCCGACGGCCGCCACGCCGAAAAGCTGTGGGTCGACGCGCCCGGCCTGGCGCACGATCCCTACATCAGCGAGGAGCTGCTCGCGCAGGGAAAGCATCGTGCGGTAATGGAAGGAAAAGAGGTGTTCAAGTACGCCTCGGTGCTGATGCCGCAGTCGGTGGCGACGGCGCTCAAAGCGAACGGCCTCACACCGGCCGACATCACCCTGCTCGTGCCGCATCAGGCGAACCTGCGGATCATCGAGATGGTGCAGAAGTCTGTCGGCCTGCGCGACGACCAGGTGTACGCGAACATCGAGAAGTACGGCAACACCACCGCCGCCTCGATCCCGATCGCACTGCACGAGGCGCTGTGCGAGGGCCGGCTCAAGCGGGGGGACGTGCTGGTTCTCACCGCGTTCGGCTCGGGCTTCACCTGGGCGAGCGCGGCGGTGCGCTGGTAGCGCCTACGGGCGCGCCTCCTGCCCCCACAAGTCCCGGTACACGATCGGTCCCTCGTTCAGCGCCTTGATCCCCGCCTCGATCTGAGCCTTGTCCCCCACGACCACGATGTCGAAATGGTCGGGATCGATGTATGCCCTGGCGACCCGCTGCACGTCTGCCGTCGTGACCGCGTTGATCCGCCCGACGTAGCCGTCGAAGTAGTCGAGCGGCAGGCCGTAAACCACGAGCTCGCGCAGCCGGGCCCCGGCGCCGGCGGTGGTCTCGAAGTCCCCCGGCAGGCCCAACGTGATATACGCCTTCGCCTTAGCGAGGTCGGCGTCGGAGACAGCCTCGTCGCGGATGCGGCGCAGCTCTTTCAGGAACTCGATCAGCGAGCTGTCGGTCTTCGCGGTCACGACCGACGCGCTGGCCGCGAACGGGCCGGGGAGGCGCCACGCCGCGAACTGGGAGAACGCGCCGTAGGTGTAGCCGTGGGTCTCGCGCAGGTTCTGGTTGAGCCGGGATGTGAACGCGCCGCCCAGGATCGTGTTCAGGGCCTGGAGCGGGTAGTAGTCCGGGTTGGACCGCTGGATTCCGACGTGGCCGATCCGGATCACCGACTGGGCCGCGCCGGGCTTGTCCACGAGATACACGCTGCGCGCCGTCGGCGCCGGGGCGGTTGCCTGCGGCGCCGCCGCGACCGGGCCGCGCTCCCAGCCGCCGAACCGCGCGGCGAATAGCCGCCGCGCCTCGTCCGGTGTGATGTCGCCCACGACCAGGACCCGGGTCGCGTTCGGCCGGTAGGACGCCCGATAGAACTGCTGCACGCGCTCGCGCGACAGCGCGGTGGTCGACGCCTCGGTGCCGTTGAGGGGACGGCCGTAGGGATGGGCCTGCCCGTACACGATCGCGGGGAACGCGATCGCGGCCATCGCCAGGGGGTTGTCCACCAGCTGGACGATCTGGGCACGCCGCAGGTCGCGCTGGCGCGCCACCTCCGAGTCGGCAAAGGTCGGCCGCAGCACGACGTCGGCGAGCAGGTCGAGCGCCGGCTCGAGACGCCGTCTCGGGACGTGGAGCGACGCCGTCGCGACGTCGTACGTCGCCGCCGTTCCAAGCTGGGCGCCCAGGAACGCCGCCTCGTCCGCGACTTCCAATGCCCCGCGCCGCCCCGCGCCCTGTTGCAGCATGGCGGCCGTGAACGTCGCGAGCCCCGGCAGGTCCACGGGATCGCGCGCCGCACCGGCGTCGACCAGCAGCTGCACGTCCACCACGGGCACCTTGTGCATCTCGACCACCGCCAGCGTGAGCCCGTTCACCAGCGTGTCGGTGTGCACGGCGGGCAGCTTCAGCGCCGGAGGTGGCGGCAGCGTGGGGGGCTTCGAGCGGTCAATCTGTGCAGACAGCCGGTCGGGCGGACTGGCGGTCAGGAGTGCCGCTGCCGCTGCGACAACGACGCCCGCCCGTGCACGTCCGACCACCTGACCGCTCGTCCGCCCGTCCGCCGCCGTCATGGTCTCACCCCCAGCTCCGCCTTCCCCTCCGGGACGACGCTCAGCACCACGCGGTGCGCGCCGGTGAAGTAAGTCTGCACCGCGCGCTGCACTGCGGCTGGGGTGACTTTCCGGTAGCGGTCCAGGTCCCGCTGGAAGTAATCCGGCGTGCCGACGAAGTAGGTATAGAAGTTGAGCTGATCCGCCTTGCCGTCGGCGCGCTCCAGGCGGGACAGGAATTGGGCTTCGAAGCCGTTCTGCGCCCGCTCCACTTCGCGCGGGGTCGGCCCGTCCTGCGCCAGGCGCGCCACCTCCTCGTCGATCACGCGGGCGAGCTCCGTCAGGTCGTGACCGGGCCGCGCCGTCGCCCACAGCTCGAATTTGCCGTCGAGCCGCCCGCCGTCCTGGAAGGCCACCACATCGGTCGCGATCTGCAGCTCGTACACGAGGCGCCGGTACAGGCGCGACGAGCGGCCGCCGGCGAGAACGTTCGCCACCACGTCGAGCGTCGCGTCGTCGTCCGCGAACGCCTTCACCGTGTGCCACACGTCGTACAAACGCGGCACCTGCACGCGGTCCTGGAGCGTCGCGTGCACGTCCGCGTCGAGCCGGACCGCGGGCGGCGCGCTGCGCGTCACCGCCGGACCGCGCGGGACGTCGCCGAAGTAGCGCTCGGCGAGGCGCCTCGCATCCTGCGCGGTGATGTCCCCCGCGATCGCGAGCGTCGCGTTGTTGGGCGTGTAGTAGCGGCGGAAGAAGCCGCGCACGTCCTCGAGCGTCGCGGCGGACAGGTCCGCCATCGATCCGATCACGGGCCAGTGATACGGGTGCGCGGACGGGTACAGCCGCTCCAAGATGTTCTCCTCCGCGAGCCCGTACGGGCGGTTCTCGTAACTCTGACGCCGCTCGTTCTGCACCACGCCCCGCTGCAGGTCGACCTTCTCCGCCGTGATGTCCGGCAGGAGGAAGCCCATGCGATCCGAGTCGAGCCACAGCATGAGCGCCAGCGCGTTGCTGGGCCCGACTTCGTAATAGTTGGTGCGGTCTTCCGTGGTGGACCCGTTGTTGTCGGCGCCGGCCGCCTCGAGCAGCCGGTCGAACTCGCCCGTCGGCACGTGCTGCGAGCCCATGAACATGATGTGCTCGAACAGGTGCGCGAAGCCGGTGCGCCCAGGCTGCTCGTCCGATGAGCCGACGTGAAACCAGGTGTTCACCGCCACGACGGGCACGGAGTGGTCCTCGTGCACGATCACCTGCAGCCCGTTCGGGAGGGTGAACGTCTGGTAGGGGACGCGCAACGACTGGGCGGACAGGCGGACGGGCGGGCCGGCGGACAAGAGGCCGAGCACGACGGCCGTGGTTGTGGCGATGCGAGGCATCATCATTCCTCTGATTCGCGCGGATGACAAACGGTTGCAGCGAATATTATGGTCCCACGGGCCGAGTCGTGCATGCGGCACCGTTTTCCCACCAGATTCGAACACAGTGACGCCGGAAACCCGATTCCGGTAAGTTGCGTAGGGCGCGCGACAAGGAGATGGGCTCATGGTCGGACTGTTGATCGGACTGGCGGCGTTGGGCGGCGGCTTCGTGGCCACGCGGGACTTCGTGCGGCGGCGGCTGCGCTTCGTGGATGCCGTGCAGCGGCCCGCGGCGCCGCTGCTGGCCGGCCTCGCCGCCACGGCGATCGCGCTCCCGGTGGCCGCGCTCCCGCTCGTGACGGTGTGGACGGCGGCGGCGTTCGGGGTGGGCGTGGCCGGGGGCGTGGCGAGCGGCCGCCGGCCGCCACGGCTCCCGCCGGGCGACTAGACGACCTTCAATCCTGCCTCGGGCGCCGCGATCTCGGGCCGGCCCGACACCGCCCGCAGCGCCCGCACCGCCTCCCGCGCGAACGTCTTCCCCGCGCCCTTCTCGACCTCCTCGAGCGCGCTCCACTTCGGGAACGCCGGGCGGACCGGGGTCGCCGTCTGCAGCGTCTCGAACGCGTCGGCCACGGCAAGGATCTTCACCGTCAACGGCAGCGGCAGCGCCTCGATGTCCCAGTCCTCGCCCACGATCTCGTAGTAGTGGCCGTACTCGCCGATGATCTCGGCGGCGCCGCGCATGGCGCGCGCCACGCTCACCGACGAGTCCGTCACCGAGCGGGAAAGCAACCGCAGCAACCGCTGGTCACGTGTTCCCACCTCGTGCAACAGCGCCGCGACCCGCAGGTTCTCGACGTCGTCGGGCGCGAGCTTCAGCTCCCGGCCGATGGCGGCGGCGACGTCCGCCACCCGGTTCGAGTGGCCCTGCTGGTTTCGTTCGGTGGACTCGATGTGGTAGGTCAGGAGCTCGAGCGTCGCCAAGTACGCGTTCTTCACTTCGGCGAGCCGGGTCTCCCGCTGCTCCGCCAGCGCGCCGACGACGTACCCCGTGAGAATGAGGAACCCCGCCCACGGCGTCAATGCGAGCCAGGCGTCGAGGTAGAAGCCCGGCAGCATGTCGAGACCCTGTACGTACTGGTAGAAGAAGACGAGGGCGACGACGAACACGCCCGCCATCACCGCGAACCGCCGTCCGCCGTAGAACCCGGCGAGAATCATCGGCAGATAGTAGAAGCTCAGGAACGCGAACTTCTGGTCCACGAGATCGTGGA
>JAEHDT010000118.1 GCA_016880225.1 Gemmatimonadota bacterium
CGGCGGGCGCTCGCGAGCGTCGGACTCGAAGCGACGCCTCCGCTGGGCCGCCAGGACCTGTGGGAGCTCGAGCCGTTTCTCGCGTTCGGCGCGCGGCCAGCGGGCGGGCTGGTCGTGCAGGGCGAGATCGTCGGTACGTGGGAGGAGACGGAGGGCATCAGCGCGTTCTCCTACCGTTTCGGCGTGGGGCGGGAGATCGGGCGGGTGGTTCCGATGCTCGAAGCGGGGTGGACCGTGCCGACCGCGGGCGAGCGGACGCTGTCCTGCTATCCCCAGATGTGGGTGCAGTTGTCGCGGCTCGGCCATGTGGCGGCGTCGCTCGGTGCCGAGCTGCCGGCGGTGGGTCCCGAGCCGCGGCACCCGCGGCTCATCGCGTTCGTGCTGTGGGATTTCGGCGACGCGCCGCTATTTCGGGGGTGGTAGCGCGCCGCCGTCCACGTTGAAGCGCTGAATCGTCTCCGTCAGCCTGGCCGCCGCCTCCGACAGGTGTTGTGACGTCGTGGTGAGCTCCGCGAGCGAGGCGATTTGCTGCTCGGTCGCCGCCGAAGTCTGCTCGGCGCCCTGGGCCGCCGTGTCCGCGATGCCCGCCACTTCCTCCATGCGCCGCACGACGTCGCGGATCCGCTGCGTCTGTCCCTCGGTCTCGCCGGCGAGCGCGGTGGCGAACCGTACCGTCGCGTTCAGGTCCCCGAAGATCGCCTCGAGGGCCTGCCGGGCCGCCGCGGAAACGGTGCCCACCCCCTCGGCCGTGCGGCGGCCTTCGTCCATGGCGGTGATCACCTGCCCGATCTGATCCTGCGTCTGCCGCACGCGCGCCCGCGCCTCGTCGGCGGAGCGTGCGCTCTGCTCGGCGAGCTTCCGCACCTCGTCGGCCACGACGCGGAACCCGAGGCCGTGCGGCCCGGCGCGGGCCGCCTCGATCGCCGCGTTCAGGGCGAGGAGATCCGTCTGGCTCGCGATGCGCATGATGGCGTCCACCAGCTTGCCGATCTCGCGGGAACCCTGCTCCAGCGTCGCCGCCGCGCGCGACACCTGGTCCAGGTGCGCGACGAGCGTCACGAGCAGCTCGCTCGCTCGCGCGATCTCCGCCCCGTGGCGCTGCGCCTGTTGCGCCACGCCGGAGATCTGACGCTCGGCTTCCTGCGCGCGGGCGTGCAGCTGGACGGCTACCCCGGCCGCCGCCTCGGAGTCTTCGCGCCCCTGGCCGATGAGCTGGCGTTGGCGCGCGGTGCCGTGAGACAGCTGCTGGGCCGTGGCCGAGATCTGCTGGGACGCGGCCTGTAGCTGTTCGGCCGAAGCGGCGAGCTGCTGGGCCATGGCGGCGAGGTCCTGGGACTGCTGCTGCACCTGCCGCACGATCCCCGCGATTGCGTCGGTCGTGCGGTTCACGCTGACCCCGAGGTGCCCGAGCTCGTCCAGCTCCTCGTCGCGCACCTTTACGGCCAGGTCGCCGCGCTCCACCTGCGCGAGGACGGCCCGCGTCGCCTTGAGCCGGTCGATGAAGCGGCTCAGCATCGGCACCAGGGCCACGCTCGCGAACGCGAGCACCAGCGTCTCCTGCGCGAACACGCTCCAGGCCCACCCGGACGCACCCTGGTTGACCCTGATCGCGGTGGCGAGCCCGAACCCAGTGACGTTGAGCAGCAGCGCCTGCCACGCCTCGGTGCGGCCGAGGTACAGCGCCGCCTGGAGCGGGGCGATCAGGTAGGCGACGTACAACAGGTGTCCCGTGGGCCCGATCGCGTACAGCACGCTCGAGATCAACGCGGCACCCACGGCGACGTTGATGTGCGGGTACCAGCTCCGGAACTCGCGGTTCCGCGCCAGGCGGACCATCGCAACGTTGACGGCGGCGAAGACGATGCTGAAGCCCACGATGAAGAGCCAGGAAACAGGAACGAGCCGGGCGAGCCGTACGACGGCGAGCAGCGCCACGCCGAGCCCGACGAACCGCCAGCGGGCGCGGGTGTTCGCGAGCACATACTGGCGCTCCTTGGCGCGGTCTTCGTCGGCGAGCTGGCGGGCGAGATCGGCCGCGTCGGGCATGGGGACAAGATGCCGCGACGGAAAACGGAGGGGTAGAGGCTACATCCGGAAGAGGTAGCTCAGCTTGACGAAGAAGCCATCCGACGTGCGCGTGAGGTTCCGGAACCGGAAGGCATCCGGCTCCGCGAGCGACGAGCCGTACCCGAAGAACAGCACGGTGCCGGGGATCGGCTTGTAGGAGAACAGCAGGTCGTTACGGAAGTCGTTCGTGACCGCCGGCCCCGCGGGGGCGCCGTTCACGAGCAGCGGCTGGCCGGTGCGGGGCTCGCGCAGCGCCACCTGGTCCTGCGCGAAGTACTGCCCTACGTAGCGAACGAAGATCGAGCGCGTCAGCTGGTACTCGACCTTGAGGCGCGGGATGTTGGCAGTGGAGAAGCGGCTGCCGTCGCGCGCGCGGGTGAGCCGCTCGTGCACCCAGCGGAGCTCCACGCGCAGCGCCGGCGTGGGTCGCAGCGCGGCCAGGGCGGTGAACGCGAGCTGCCGTCCTTCGGACGCTTCGGGGAAGAGGGGGATCGCGCCGGTCGTCAGGGTTGCGCTCGCCGAGACCGCGCGGTTGGGAGTGTTCACCGTGAGCGACGCGCCGGGCAGGTGGTAGAGCGGGTGCGGCACGGTGAAGGCGACGGTGTCCGCCGTGCGGTCCACTTGGTAGCCCGCATACGCGGAGGGGTCGAAGCCGAAGTGGTTGAGGCTCAAGTTGAGGAGCGCCTGCCAGCCGCCGCGCAGGTTCGCGATCCAATAGTTCTGCAGCGTGTCCTCGACGGTGCCCCGCCGGCCGAAGTCCCCGTAGCGCCAGATCGGCGCGAACCCGACGATCGTCGTCAGCTGCTCGATCAGTGCGCCGGGACGGCCGTACCAGCTGAGGCGGTTGAACGTGCGGCCCGCCACGTAGTCCACGCGGTTCACGAAGCCGCTCGTGTCCTGGAACGTCGGCTCGACGCCGAGCAGCTCGAAATGATTGCCGTAGGCGCGGCCGGTGCGGTCGGCGAAGGTGACGGACCAGAGCGTCCCCGCGCGTCCGCCGCTCGGATCCCGCGTCCAGGCACTCGCGATCTGGGCCTCCGAGAACCAGACGTTGCGCCACACGACCCGTGCGTCGGCGCCGAGCACCCGGTTGTAATCGTGGCCGTCGACGCGGTCGGTGTAGACGAGGCCGAGCGTGGACGTCGGCCCGAGATCGCGGCGCAGCCGCAGCATGTTGTACACGGGATGCGCCCCCGTCGCCGACTGGTCGGCGTTGTCCACCGCGCCGAGATAC
The DNA here is from genome assembly GCA_016880225.1 of Gemmatimonadota bacterium. Lineage (GTDB taxonomy): Bacteria > Gemmatimonadota > Gemmatimonadetes > Gemmatimonadales > GWC2-71-9 > AG41. Next base: position 3,302 of record JAEHDT010000118.1, read on the forward strand.
GCGATCCCCGTGCCGCCCACTTTACCGGCGAGCTTGGCGCCGAACACCGGTTGCGTGATGCGCCGCGTGTAGATCAGGCTGTTGGGCGTGTCGAACTGCTCCAGCCCCTCGAGGAAGAACGGCCGCTTCTCCGGGTAGAACAGGGCGAACCGCTCGTTCAGCGTCACCTGGCCGACGTCGGCCTCGACCTGGGAGAAATCGGGATTGGCGGTCGCGGTGAGGCTCAGGTTCTGGGTGACGCCCCAGCGCACGTTGCCCGCCACCTCCGGGGTTCCGCGATAGTCGTAGCCCGCGGGGGCGGGCGCGCCGTTCACCTTGGTCGTGAACTCGGGGGTCAGATCGAGTACGACGCCGCGCCGCAGCGCGGTGAGCCCGACCAAGCGGCCGGACTGGATCAGGAAGCTGGCGTTGGCGCGGACCGCGGGCGTCCAGGTCTCCTCGTAGCCCGAGTGCTGGGCCTCGCGCACGATCTGAATGCCCCAGTCCTGCGGATCGGCGCTCTGATACCGCAGGCTCTTGAAGGGGATGCGCACCTCGATCTCGAAGCCCCAGTCGGTCACGTGCCCGCGTGATTCGTACACGTAATCGGGGTTCAGATCGATCGTCGCGTCGAACCGGCCACCCGCGCTCGGGCCGCCGGCCGCGCCCGCGCCTACACCGTCGCTCCACACGCCGTCTTCCTGCACGCCCAGCGGGTTCACGGCGAACAGCGTGGCGCGGCGGTGATCGAGATAGGTGTCGAGCAGGATCTCGATGCGGTCGTCCGCGTCGATGTTGTCCCGGTCGGCGAGCGTGGCCCGAACCACCTTGCCGTGGGGCTCGAAGGCGCGGACCCCGAACCAGATCGCGTCGGGCGCATACCACACGAGCACCTCGGTCGAGTCTTCGGCGGGGCGGCCGTCCACGGGGCGGTACTGCGAAAAGCCGGTGAGGAGCGCCGCCCCCTGCCATACCGGCTCATCGAGCCGCCCGTCCACCTTCGCTTCCGCCTCGATGCGCGGGATCCGCACGTCGAGCTGCTTGGCGATGCCGCTGTACGTGGGGCGTGGGTCGGGAGTGCCCTGCAGGGCGAGCAGGAGGGGCAACATGGGTGAAAAAATATGCGTGCTGCGTGGTGCGTGGTACTATCCGGAAGTCGTGGGGCTCGGAGGGCAGAAGCCGGCTTACGAACCGTCGGCCACCCCGTGCCGCCCACGGCGCACGCCTTGCCGCGGCCGACTATTCGTAGCGGAGAGCGGCGATCGGATCGAGTCCGGCGGC
>JAEHDT010000119.1 GCA_016880225.1 Gemmatimonadota bacterium
CTGGGCGCCTGATCCGCGAGCACGGGAAACAGGGCGGCCTCTTCGCTCTCGTTGTGCGCGCGCACGGCGGTCGTGAGAATCGTGAGGACCTCACGCACCGTCGCCAGGTGTGGCTCCGGCGGCGCCCGGGCCTCGAGCGCCAGCGCCGCCAGCTCGAGCCTCAGCAGCGCGGCGAGCGCCTCCCGATGCTCCGCCTCCAGTCTGCGTAGCGGGTCGCCGCTCACGGCGTCACGACCCAACGGACCCCCTCGCCGCGCCGCAGCCGGTCCAGCCCATCGTTGATTTCCTCGAGCGCCACGGTGCCGCTCACGATCGGCTCGAGCTTGATCTTGCCGGCGCACACGAGCCGGAGGATCTCGGGGTACTCTCCCGCGCCGCACCCCAGGCTGCCCGCGATCTCGAGCTCGTAGTACATCAGCCGCGCAGCCGAAAGGGTCACGGGCTCTCTGGAGTACCCGATCACGCACAGCCGCCCGCCGCGCTTGAGCAGGCCGAACGCCAGCTCGATGGTGGCGGGCGAGCCGATCGCTTCGAACGCGACGTCCACCCCGCCGTCGGTGAGCTTGCGGACCGCCTTGTCCACACGCTCGACGGCGCCCGGATTGACCGTTTCCGCGGCGCCAAGCACGCGGGCCAGCGCGAGGCGCTCTTCGTTCACATCTACCGCGACCACACGCGCGCCGGCAGCAGTGGCACACTGGATCACGTTGAGCCCGACGCCACCGCACCCCACCACGGCGACGGCGTCACCCATCCGCACGCGCCCGCGGTGCTTGACGGCGTGATACGGGGTCGAGATCGCGTCCGCGATCACGCAGGCACGCTCGAGCGGGATGCCGGCCGGGACGGGGACGAGGTCCTTGCCCCGCACCGCGACGTACTCGGCGTACGCTCCGTCCACGTTGTTGCCCAGCATCACGAGGTTGCTGCAGAGATTCTCCCGGCCCTGGCGGCAGAAGCCGCAGTGCCCGCACGACAGCACTGCGGGGATGAGCACGCGATCACCCATGCTCCAGGCGTCGCTCCCGGGGCCGAGCGCGGCGACGGTGCCCGCCGCCTCGTGCCCGAGAATGAGCGGCGGTGGCTTGAACGTCTCGACGCCGTGGTCGATGTAGTGGAGATCCGTGTGGCACAGCCCGCAGCCCGCGACCCGGACGAGCACTTCGCCCGCCGCGGGCGTGGGGGTCGGCACGTCGGCGAGCTCGAGCGGGCGATGGGGCCCGCGGAACAGCGCGGCTCTCATGCGCTCCCTCCGGCTGCGGCCTCGGTCGCGAGGCGGCTGAGGCGGCGCTGCCCCAGCAGCGCGGCGCCGAACGCCGCGGTGAACTGCACCAGCTCGTCCGGCGGCACGTTGACGGCCGCTCCCAGCGCGCGGCGGATCACGTCCACCATACGCTCGAAGCGCAGGATCCCCCCGATCAGCGTGTACTCGGGCTCGAGACGCACGCGCTTCATCAGCTGCACCGAGCGGTCCACCAGCGAGACGATGGCGCCGTGCATGATGTCGGCCGGCGCCGCGCCTTCGGACAGCTGGTTGATGACCTCCGACTCGGCGAACACGGCGCACACGCCGGAGATCGGCACGGGGTTCTTGGACGTCGCGACGAGCGGCCCGATCTCCGCCGTGGTGTAGCCCATATAGCGCGCCGTCTTTTCGAGGAACGCGCCGGTGCCAGCCGCGCACTTGTCGTTCAGCCGGAAGCTCTGGACCTTGCCGTCGGCGCCGAGCCGGCTCGCCTTCATGGTTTGGCCGCCCACGTCCAGGACGGTTCGCGTCCCCGGGAAGAGGTGCCTCGCGCCGCGCCCCGCTGCCGTCAAGTCGGTGACGGCGACGTCGCCGATCGCCGTCTGGTGGCGGCCGAACCCCGTCGTCACGATGTAGTCCACGTCCGAGCGGGCGAGGCCCGCGGCGTCGAGAGCGCGCCCGAAGGCCCGTTCCGTCGCCTGCGCCAGCTTGAACCCGGTCGGCTCCATCGCCCGCCCCAAGATCGTCCCGTCGGGGGCGACGACCACGGCCTTGGTGTAGGTGGAGCCGATGTCGATGCCGGCGGTGCGGGTCATGCACCCTCCCGTGCGGGGGACGCGGGCGCGCGGCCAGCTGCGATGCGGTCGAGGGCGAACAGCGCCGCGCCGATCGCCCCGATGAAGTGCGCGTCGTCGCTCACGTTGACGGTCAGGCCGAGCCGCCGATTCAGCGTCTCCACCATGGCGCGGTTCTTCGTGACGCCGCCGGTGAACGTGACCTCTTCCTCGATGCCCACCCGGCGCAACAGGCCGATCGAGCGCGCGGCGATCGACTCGTGCACGCCGAGCAGGATGTCCTCGATCTTCTTGCCCTTGCCGAGCCACGAGAGCACCTCCGACTCGGCGAACACCGTGCAGGTGGTGCTGATCTTCACGGCGCGCTCGCCCTTGAGCGCCGTGGGCCCGAGCTCGGCGAGCGGGAGGTCGAGCGCCACGGCGGCGGCGCCGAGGAACCGGCCGGTCCCGGCGGCGCATTTGTCGTTCATGCAGAAGTCCACGATCTCGCCGCTCGGCGCCACGCGGATCGCCTTGGTGTCCTGCCCGCCCATGTCGAGCACCGTACGCGTGCGCGGGAACAGCTGCACGGCGCCGCGCGCGTGGCAGCTGATCTCGGTGACCTGGGCATTGCCGAACGTGACCTTGTAGCGGCCGTACCCGGTACCGACCACGAACTCCACCTCTTCCTCGCGCAGGTCGCCGCTCGCGAGCGCCTCGCGGAACGCGGTGTCCGCCGCGCGCATCACGTTGGCGCCGGTCTCGGTGAGCGACCGGCCCACGATGCGCCTGGTCTCATCGAGCACGATCGCCTTGGTTTGCGTGGAGCCGACGTCCACGCCCGCCGCGTACGCCATCGGTGCCTCCTACGACGCCGCCGCCTGGTGGCGGCGCGCCCCGAGTCCCTCGAAGAACGCATCGACGCGATTCTTCATCTGCGCCTCCGATACCACGCGCCGGTCCATCATGTCGGACTCGACGAACAGGCTGGGGATGTCCCGCCGCGCCATGAGCGCGCGCCGCGTGTCGGCGAGCCCCGTCGACACGGTGCGGCAGCTCTTGATGGGGTGGTACACGATCCCGTCCGCGGCGTGGGTGTCGATCATCTCGACCAGCGCGTCGGTCTGGAAGAACATGCTGTCCATGGCGTGACGCACGCCGAGCAACACGCCCTCCGCCAGGCTCTCGATGGGCCGCGCCAGGTCGTACACGAAACCCAGATTGGCGCCGCCCGAGGCGAACCGCAGGTACGTGGAGTTCACGAACACGCCGCCCCAGTCGGTGAACAGCTCGCCGAAGCGCCGGAAGATCGGGTAGCACGGCACTCCGACGAAAACGAGGCGCCACCGCTCCTCGATGGTCGTGCCGATGCCGTGGGCTGCCTTGTAGGCCATCTCCTCGACCAGGTCGCGGAAGAACGCAGCGCCTTCGGGCGTGCCGCGGAAGCCGTTCGCGACGCCGAGGTAGATCGTGCCGTCGGACAGCGCGTTGAAGACGGCGGGCCGGCTGCGGTTCAGCTCCAGCACCCGTTGCCAGCCGGTGGTGAGCTCGTTGGCATGGCGCAGGTGCTCGCGCAGTCGGTCCACGTCGAAGCGCTGCCCCGACACCCGCTCGCACAGCGTGATCAGCTCGCCGAGCTGCGCCTCCACGTAGCGCCGGTCGCGCTCGAAGTCGTCGCCGCCGCGCGGGCTCGCGAGCCCCGCGCCGCGCGATCCGGGCACGTCGAGCGTGAACAGCGGCATCCCGTACATCCGCTCCCAGATCTCCCCCCACTTGATGTAGGTGTTGCAGGCATTGGTGCAGATCGCGAGCGCCGGCTTGGGGATCTTGCCCATCGGGTGCGCGCCACCCCGCAACTGGGTGGCCACGTCGGCCTTCACGTAACCGCAGATGTCGGGCGAGTAGCCGTAGTTCTCGGCCTCGTTCAAGTACTCGTGCGCCACGCGCCGCACCGCCGCCTGAAGCGAGTTGATCTCCGGGAACACGATCGGGAAGTCGAACACCCGCAACAGCTCGGCGAGGCTCCCCATCACGAACACATAAGCCGCGCCGCGACCCTGCTCGGCCGCCGCGGAGAGGCCCTGGAACCAGTCGCGGAACAACTGCGCTCCAGCGGCGTTACCCCGCCCCACGATACCCGCGTTCGTCACCGGCGTCGTCATGGTCGCCTCAATCGAACAGCAGGTTCTCGACGAACGTCTCGAGCTGGATCTCGAGCTGATCGAAGCTCGTCATGTTTTCCTCGAACTCGCTCACGAAGTACGGGATGCCCCGCCCGTCGAGCGCGCGGGTGTGGACCACCAGCTCCTCCAGCCCCGGCTCGCACATTTTGGCCGACATGAGGATCGCCGCCTGCGCCCGGGCTCCGTCCAGCCGCTCGAGCAGCATGCGGTCCTTCGGCTTGCGCAGGTCGTGCTGCACCGGGCTGTGCGCCGAGTGGTCCACGTACGCGCGGGCGAGATTCGCCAGCGGGTCGCCTACTGCGGGAACGTCGTCCGTGATCCAGCGCAAGCCGATGAGGAGATCGTCGTCCACGACGTAGCACGAGCGCGCGATGACGCGGAGCAGGTCGAGCGGGGGCTGCTCGCAGAAGCCGCCCTCCAGGATCACCCGGATCCTGTCCTGGCGTGGCGCGGCGCGCTGCTCGAGCAGCGGCAACACGGCGTGCAGCACGTCGTTGTGCTCCTCGCGCGGGATGAGCCCGCCCAGCGCCACGAGCGCGTACGCCTCGTCCGCCGCCACGAGCCACGGGCGGTCGCGCTTCAACGCATACAGCGCACGCAGCAGCCGACGGTTCTCGTTGAAGACCGTGATGGAGCCACGCAGGTCGTCGTCGGTCACCGGCCGCCCCGCGATCTCCTCGACCGCCCGGCGCAGCCGGTCGTACTCGTCGCGCAGGTACGCCGCCGCCGCCGCCGAATTCGGGTTCTGCGGCAGATAGAGGATCCGGCACGGGTAGGTGACGTTACGGCCCCACACGCCGGCGAGGTTGCGCGCCGCGTCGCAGATCGGGTGTGTCACGAACAGCTCGAGCTTCACGCGCCCGGACAGCGCCAGCTCGAGCGACGTCTTGATGATCGAGCACAGATACGAGCCGAAATGCGACTCCGCCTGCGTCGGCTCGACCGGCGCGCCGCGCAGCTTGAGCGGCAGCAGCCCCGCGGCATGAGCGATCTCCTCGGGGAAATAGACCTGGAAGTGCCCCACCACCTTGCCGCCTGCCTCACGCCAGCGCCGCACGGTGGGAAAGTCGGCGTCTTCCACGAGCTCGCGAGCGTGGTACAGGATCCGCTCGAGCGGCTGGCCCTGCCAGTCCGGGAAAACCGCGGTGCTCACCGGTCCGCCCACGCGGGTGTCCGTTTCTCGACGAACGCGAGCAGCCCCTCGAGCGCGTCCTGCGTCGTCATCACGCCGTGCAGATAGAGCTCGCCCTGGCCGCGCAGCGCCGCGGCACTCGCCGCCGCCTCGCCCCCTCGCAACGCCCGCTTGGCGAGGCGCAGCACGGCGGCCGAATGCCGGGCGATCCGGTCCGCGACCGCGGCGACCGCGGCCGCCAGCTCGCCGTCCGCCGCCACCCGGCGCACCAACCCGACGCTGGCCGCCTCAGCGGCGGTGATGGGATCGCCGCCGTACACCAGCTCGGCCGCGACCGCGCGGCCGACGCGCGCCGGGAGGAGGGCGCACGCCGCCGGCGGAATCACGCCGAGCAGGATCTCCGGCTGGCCAAACACCGCGCCCTCGCCAGCCACGATGATGTCCGCGGCCTGCACCAGCTCGAATCCGCCGCCCAGACAGCGGCCCTGCACGGCGGCGACGACCGGCAGCGGGAACGCGTCGAGCATGGCGACCGTGTCCATGAACTCGGGGATCAGCGCCGCGTGCTCGGGCGGCAAGTGCTCGCGCACATCGGCGCCCGCGGAGAAGTGCTTGCCCGCGCCCGAGAGCAGTAGCACCCGCAGCCGCGGCTCGACCGCGAGCGCGGCCAGCTCGGCGCGCAGCCGCCCGAGCACCTCGCGAGTGAGAATGTTGAGCGGCGGGTTGTCCAGGGTGAGCCGGCCGACGGCGCCGTCGAGCGAGCGGGTGACGGTCATGCGGGGACTCCGCCGAGCAGCTGGCCGCCGTCCACCGGCAGGACGGCGCCCGTGACGAACCCGGCGGCCTCGCCGCACAGGAACCGCACCACGGCGGCCACGTCGCTCACGGTACCGAACCGGCCGAGCGGCGTGCGCGCTAGAGCGCGGGCGCGGACTCCCTCGGGGAGGTCGCGGGTCATCGCGGTGTCGATAAACCCGGGCGCCACGACGTTCACGGTCACCGCGTCGCGCGCCAGCTCGAGTGCCAGCGAGCGCGCCAGCCCCACCAGCCCGGCTTTCGCCGCCGCATAGTTGGCCTGGCCGAACGAGCCGCGCAGGCCGTTGATGGAGCTGATGAACACCAGCCGCCCGCGGCCCGACTCGCGCAACGCCTGGGCCGCGGCGCGCGCGATATTGAACGCCCCCGTCAGGTTCACGGCCAGCACGTCGTCCCAGTCCGCATCGGACATCTTCCAGCTCACGCGGTCGCGGGTGATCCCCGCGGCGCAGACGACCCAGTCGAGGCCGCCGCGCTCCGCGAGCAGCCGCTCCACCGCCCCGTGCACGCGGGCGCAGTCTGCCACGTCCGCATCGAGCGTCAGGGCCGCCGCCCCCGCGCCGTCGGGGAAGGCGACGTCGAGCCCCGCCACCCACGCTTCGCTCGCGAGCCCGTCCACGATGGCGCGGCCGATACCCCGGCCCGCTCCGGTTACGAGAGCGGTGCGCCGCATGCGCCGCAGAACCGGTGATCGACGGGCAGCCCCGCGGCGCCGCAGCGACCGCAGGCCTTGAGCGCGGCGCCCCAGGGCGCTTCGCTCGACAACCCCTGCGCGGCGCGCTCGCGCAGCATGGCGTAGCGCGGCGCACGCTTCTCTACGAAGGCCTGCATTCCCTCGAGCGGCTCCCAGCAGGCGTAATGCAGCGCCAGCCAGTCCTGGGCGTGCCGCACCGTCGAATGCCAGGCGAAGTCCTTGAGGACGTTGGTCTGCTGCTTGGTGTAGCGCGCGCACTCCGGGAACGACGCGAGGATCTTCCTCGCCACGTCGTCCACAACCGCGTCGAGCCGCGACAGGTCGATCGAGAACCCGTCCTCTCCACGCTGCGCCTTGCGGATCTCGTCGGGGCCGGCTTCGTCGACCCAGGTCTCTCCCCGCCGCACGCTCGGGACCACCCAGTTCGCGAGGCCCCAGGCGAGCGCCTGGGCCGCGGGGATCGGCTCGTTCAAGAACAGGATCTGGCGCGCCCGCTTGTCGCCGACCACGAGGGGTAGCCACTGGGTCGCGCCGCCGCACGCCACGGAGCCCACCTGGGTCCCCACCTGCTTCAGATAGGCGTGCTGCGCCATGACGGTGAGGTCGCAGGCGAGCTGGCTCTCGTTGCCGCCGCCCACCGCCATGCCGTTGATGCGGGCGATGACCGGTTTGCCGGTGTTCAAGATGCTCTCGATGTAGGCGCGGAACAGCGCCATGTACTTCCAGTAGTCGCGCGGGGCGGCGACGTAGGTGCCGGCGTACTCCTTCACGTCGCCGCCGGTGCAGAACGCCCGATCGCCTGCTCCGGTGAGGACGATCACGCCGACGGCATCGTCGAAGCTCGCGTCGCGGAACGCGGTGGCGAGCTCCTCGAGCGCGGACGTGGAATAGGCGTTGTAGTGCTGGGGACGGTTGATGGTGATGCGCGCGACGCCGTCGGCCTTCGCGTACAGCATTTCGCGGAAGGTGAACGACTCCGCGCACCGGGTTTCGAACGCTCGCATGGTCGTGGTCATCGTGCGTGAGAGGTGAGGCCGCCGACGAGATGGGCGGCGAAGGCGGACCCGAGCTGCGGGGCGGAGAGCGAGCCTTCGGGCCGATACCAGCGCGCGATCCAGTTGATCGCGCCGAGAATGGCGAACACCGCCGTCTTCGGGTCGATGCGGCGGAACTCTCCGCTCTTCATGCCCTGAGCGACGAGGCGCCGCAGTTCCCGCTCGTAGCGGTCGCGCAGGGCGATGACTTCAGCCTGATGCGCCGGCGTGAGCGCGGTGACCTCGAACGCGAGGGGCGAGCCCTCCAGCGTGTCGGTCATCACCCGGACGTGCTCCCGCACCAGGAACGCCAGACGGTCCGCGGCGCCGTCGTAGCGGTCGCGCGCTTCCTTCATCAGGCGCGCCACCTCGGCGAGAGACTCGCGGTGACAGGCGTAGAGAATCGACTCCTTGTCGGAGAAGTAGTGATACAGCGCGGTCTTGTGCACGCCGAGCCGGGCCGCGATGTCGTCGAGGGTGGTGGCGTGGTAGCCCTTCTCCCGGAATGCGCGCAGCGCGGAGCGGAGGATTTCGTCTCTGCGGCGACGCCGTTTCTCCCGGATGCGGGGGGAGCGCGTGGCCTGCGCGGCAGCGGGCATCGGGATCTCCGCGAGCACGTGATGTTCACCAGCGGTTCAAAAATTCAACTTCCGTTCGAGAAATGTGGGGGCGGGCATGAAACCATCGTGAAACGAGAATGAGGCGTGAGCATGAAGGTTCCCACAGACTGGCTTCGCGGTTCCTTCCGACGCGGCGGAGTAAGGTCGCACATATGACAGCGGGCGCGCTGTTCGCCCCCCTCAAGCCACCGTTGGGGGACACCCTCGCCTTGATCGAGGCGCAGCGCTGCTTGGAGTGCGGCGGACCGACCGCCCCGGCCCCGTGCACGCTCGCCTGCCCCGCCGACGTCGACGTCCCCGCGTTCGTCGCCGCCATCGCCGCGGGACATCCCGCGACCGCCGCCGGAATCATTTTCGACCAGAACCCACTCGGGGGAAGTTGCGCGCGCGTCTGCCCGGTCGAAGAACTGTGCGAGGGCGCGTGCGTCCTGGGCGCGGCCGCCCGCCGGCCGCTCGAGATCGCGCGGCTGCAGCGCTTTGCCACGGACCATGCTCTGTCCCGCGGCCTCGCCGACAAGAGCCCGCCGCCGGCCACCGGCAAGCGCGTGGCGGTGATCGGCGCGGGCCCGGGAGGCCTCGCCTGCGCCGCCGAGCTGGCGCTGCTCGGCCACGCCGTCACGGTGTACGACGCCCGACCGGATTTCGGCGGGCTCATCCGCTACGCCATCGCGCCCTACCGTCAGGTGCGGGAGCCGCTCCCCGAGGAGGTCGCCCGCATCGCCGCGCTGGGAGTGGAGTTCCGCATGCGCTCGCCGGTGGACAGCCCCGAGCGGCTGAGCGCCATCGCAGCGGAGTCCGACGCCGTCTTCCTGGGCATCGGCCTGGGCGAGGACGTGGACGTCCACTTCCCCGGCGACGAGCTGCCCGGCGTGTGGAACTCGCTGCCCTTCATCGAGGCGATCAAGATGGGACGCCCGCTGCGGCTGGGACCGCGCGTGGTCGTGATCGGCGGCGGCAACACCGCCATCGACGTGGCGCGCGAGGCGCTGCGGCTGGGGGCGCCGGACGTGACGGTGCTGTATCGCCGCACCGAGGCCGAGATGCCGGCCTACGCTCACGAGGTGCGCGAAGCCCGAGAGGAGGGCGTGCAGTTCCGCTGGCTCAGCGCTCCGCTGCGGTTCCTCGGCAACGGCCGGCTGGACCGGGTCGAGTGCCAGCAGATGCGCCTCAGTGAGCCGGATACATCGGGCCGCCGTCAGGCCGAGCCGGTGCCGGCGAGCGAGTTCGTCGTCCCGGCGGACGCCGTGGTGTTGGCGATGGGACAGCGACGGCGCACGGAGTTCCTGGGGTGGATCCCGGGCCTCGAGCTCGAACGGGGGCTCATCGTGATCGACCGGGCCACGGGCCAGACCACCAACCCCAAGTATTTCGCGGGCGGCGACGCCGTGAACGGCGGCGACACCGTGGTCGCGGCGGTGCGCGCCGCCAAGGTCGCGGCGCGCGGCATCCACGGCTACCTCGCCGGCGCGGAGCGCCCCGCATGACTACGGCGTTCCAACGCTACGAGCAGGGGAGCGCGGCACTCCTCGTGAACCGCGCCTGGTGCAAGGGCTGCAACCTCTGCGTGGAGGTGTGTCCGAGCGGCATCCTGTCGCTCGACGCCATGCAGCTGGTCCGCGTCGGCGACATCCGTAAGTGC
>JAEHDT010000120.1 GCA_016880225.1 Gemmatimonadota bacterium
GAGGCGGGGACGGCGATGTGGCTGCCGCTGACGCTCGGCATGGCGGCCGTCGCACCGCTCGGCGTGTGGCTTGGAGTGTGGGCCGGCGGCGCCGCGCCCCGGCGCCGGCGCGAGACGCTCGCGGCGTGGACCTTCCTCGCGCCCTCGCTGCTGCACCTCATCGTGTGCTCCGCCGTTCCGCTGCTGTTCGTGCCCTATCTCTCGGTGCACCGCTGGAGCCCGGCCGAGCCGGTGCATCCCTTCGTCGGTTTCGGGAACTACGGGCGCGTCCTGAGCGACCCGCGGCTCTGGTCGGCGCTCGGGCACACGCTGCTGTACGCGTGCTCCGTTCCGCTGTCGCTGGTGCTCGGGCTGGCCGTCGCGCTCGCGCTGCCTCGCCGGCGGCGGCGCAGCCCGGTGCCGCTCGGCCTGCTGCTGCCCCACTTCGCCTCCGTGGTCGCGATCGGATTGATCTGGCGCCAGCTGTACCAACCCGACTTGGGCGTCATTGGCCGCCTGCTGGCGCGCGCCGGGCTCGCCCCCGTGACCTGGCTCGGGGACCCGAAGCTCGCGCTCCTCGCCGTCGCGGCAGTCTCGGTGTGGAGCCAGCTCGGTTACCACGCGACGTTGTTTCTCGCGGGGCTGGAGAGCATCCCGCCCGCGTTCTTCGAGGCCGCGCGCGTGGATGGGGCTGGCGCCTGGCAGCGCTTCCGGCGGGTGACCTTGCCCTTGCTCCGGCCGGTGGCGTTGTTCGCATTTGTGACCGGAGCCGTGGGCGCGTTCCAGGTGCTCCCGCTCGTCATGGTGCTCACCGGCGGCGGCCCACTCCACGCCACCGACGTGATCGCGTATCACATCTACCGCACGGCGTGGGAGGGCCTGCGGTTCGGTGAGGCGGCCGCGCAGGCGCTGCTGTTGTTCGCGCTGTTGCTCGCCGCCGCGTGGGCCCAGCTCAAGCTGCTCGACCGGCGGGTCGAGTATGCGTAGACGGTTCGCGTGGGCCTTCGCGCTTCTCCTCGCGGTCGTCGTGCTCGCGCCATTCATCTATATGGCGGCGACGGCGCTCACGGCCCCGCCCGGCGCGTCGCGTGCGGACTTGCCACTCGGCCGCTTCGCGCTCACCAGCGCGATCTTCTCGCTCGTCGTCGTGGCGGGCCAGGTGGGGACGAGCGCCACGGCGGCGTACGCGTTCGCGCGGCTGCGCTTCGCCGGCCGCGACCGCTTGTTCCTCGCGTACCTGTCGGCACTGGCAGTGCCGGCGATCGTGCTGGTGCTTCCCCGCTTTCTCTTTCTCGACGCACTCGGCTGGCTGGATACCTACGGCGGGCTGATCTCGACCGAGCTCGTGTCGGTGACGGGCATCTTCCTGTTGCGGCAGTTCTTCGGGGCGCTGCCGCGCGATCTGGAGGACGCCGCGCGGCTCGAGGGCGCGGGCGAGTGGACCATCTTCCGGCGAGTGGTCGTGCCGCAGGCGAGGCCCGCGCTCGCGACCGTCGCGCTGCTCGCATTCGCGGAGCAGTGGCGGAGCTTCCTTTGGCCGCTCGTCGCCATGCGCGCGAGCGACCACCAGGTCCTCGAAGTGGGGATCGCGAACCTGCAGGGGCTGTATCGGGTGAGCTGGCCGGGTGAGATGGCGGCTGCCGCGGCGGCGGTGGCCCCGGTCGCGATCCTGTACGTGGTCGCCCGGCGCTACTTCAGCGGCGGGATCGAGATGACGCGGACCGGAAGCTCAGCTCCCATTTGACGTCTCTCCCGTCGCTACCCGCGGGCCATTGCAGGACGACGTGCCCTGACACGAGGCGCCGTACGGTGCAGGGCGTGTCCGCCTTGCACGCCGCCGGTCGCAACCCCTTCGGCACCGCGATCGTGATCGCATAGGCCCGGGCGTCGAGGCCCGTCGACGTGGCGCGGAGGGTGCGCGTGGCCGCATCCCACGCGTCGTCGGTGACATCGACGGCGCCCTGAACGATGTGGCGGGTGGTGCCGATCACCTGGGGCCGCGCCGCGCCTGGGCGAATGGCGAGGGTGCGCGCGCTGCGCGCCTCGAGCGAGACGGCGAGGGCGTCCTTGAGGCTCGCGCCGGGCTCGTCGCGCCACACGTCGTATGCGTCGAACGCCGATCCGGTGATGCCGAACGCCGCGAGGGGCAACGACACGTTCCGCGGCTCGTCCTCCCAGTTTACCAGCACGACCGTCCACCAGCGGGGCGCGCCCTCGACCACCCAGGCGCGGGGCGGGCGATCGCGCCGTACACTCCAGATGCCGCCATTCGCGCCGCCCGACACCCGCACGGCGAGCACGTTGTCCCCACCCCAGTTGACCGCCTCGGGCGGCACGCGGTAGCGGCGGTAGGCCTGCGGCTCAGCGGTCTCGCCGACTTTCACGCCGTTGACGAAGGTCTCGTCCGCATCCGCGACCCTGCCGAGCTCGAGGAACACAGACCGACCGTCCGCCGGTCCGGGCGCTCGATCGGACAACTGGAACCGCTTGCGGTACCACGCGACTCCGGCGTAGTCGGGGTGCCCTGCTTCGGCCCACCGGCCGGGGACGCGGATCGTCTCCCACGGCTCCTCGTCGAACTCGCGCCCGCTGTAGCCCGGATCGTCGCCCGTGCGGAAGCGCCACAAGCCCTCGATCGGATGCGCCGCCCCGCCCGCGACGAGCGCCGGTGCCACGTCCGCTTCGCCGAGCCCGATCTCGACGGGGCGGCCCGCCACCGGAGCGACGGGGAGCGTGCGCGCGAGCAGCGCGATACGGTCGCTCGGGAGCTTCGGCAGATCGTCCGACAAGATCGTGAGGCCGCCCGTGATCGCCACGAGCGACGCCCACGCCTCGGCGGCGGCCCGCGGCAGGGACGGGCGCACGACGAGGCAGTCGGGATCGTTGAGCCAGGTGGAGCGATGGTAGAAGCTGCGCAGACCGGTGGCGCGGGCCGGCGGCTCGATGCCGGCCCACGTGGCCTCGACGTCCGGGCCGATGCGCATACCGTTCACGAGCCCGACGGAGTGCTGCAGCGGCGCGCCGCCGGCGACGAGGAAGGCTTCGGTGCCCAGGCCGTCGCGAATCGCCCCCAGACCGGCGCGGTATGCCTCCGCGTGGGTGAGCCCGCCGTAGTGTCCCGTTCCCACCGTGGCCCAGCCCAGCCGGTCGGCGCGGAGATAGTCGTAGCCCCATTCCCGTACCACTCGACGGGCCAGGTCGTACAGCCATTGCTGCGCCTTGGGGTGAGCGCCGTCCAGGGCGTACAGCGTGCCGCCCCATGAGGCGCGCGTGTCGCAGACCACGGGTCCGCTCGCGTCGCGGAGCAGCCAGTCGGGATGAGCGGCGGGAACGCCCGAGCCCTCGGCCACGGCGAACGGCGCGAGCCACAGCCCGGCCTTGAAGCCTTTGGCGTGGATCTGATCGCTCAACCAGGCGTGCCCGTGCGGGAACCGGTCGTTCGGCGCCCAGTCGCCGGCGGCCCGCTGGTAGCCGTCGTCGAGCTCGATGTCCCGGAAGAAGCGTCGGTCGAAGGTCGCGGCGCAGAACTCCAGGTTGGCGATGATAGCGGCCTCGTCGATCGAGTCCCCGAACGCGGACCGCGAGCACCACCCCGCAGGCGCCACGGCCTGCGCCAGCCGCTCCTGGTCCACCGGCGACGACGGCACGAACAGAGCGCGCAGCGCGTCCAGCCCGTCGCCGGCCGGGGCAAAGCAGAGGCGCATCCGCGACGCGTCGCCTTCAGGCCGGAGCGGGCGGGTCGGGAGCCAGTCGCTCACCGCCTCGAGGGCGTCGCGCGACAGGGCCACGCGGGCCTCACCCGGCTCGCCGGAGTCGAATGCGATGGCGAGGCCGCGGTCGGCCCGGGAGAGGCCGAGCGCCCCGTGGCTCGCGACGGCGCCAGCGTCGGGCGCCTCCCGCTCCAGCGTGACGAGACGGCACGGCTCGCTCGAGTGACGCGGGTTGACCAGCGCCGCCAAGGGCCCGTCGCCGCCCAGCGTCTCCGCGGGCGCCACCTGGAAGAACCGCACGCCGCGCACGCTCGGGAGATAGCGGTCGGGAAACAAGCTTACCGTCACCGCGGCTTGCGGGAGGGAGGCACTCGCCGCCGCGAGGAACTCCGCCTCGACCCATATCCCCGCCGCCCGGCCTCGCACCACGACGGCATCTCCGCCCGGGGGGCGCCGGCTCCCGACGGTGCTATCTTCAAGCTCGGCTAGCGTGAGCGGTCGGTCGCCGACCCACGTCACCAGCTCCGCGCCGCGGATCAGGGGAACGGGCGAGCCATCGCCGTAGTACCACAGCGACCAGCGGCGGTGGTCGTCCAACTCGAATCTCAGCCTGCCGACGGCCCGACCGCCCGACCGCCCGACCGCCCGGACGGGCCGGAGTTGGGCGGTGGAGGCGGCCCCAGCCAGGAGAACGAACGTGCGTCGGTCCATGCTGACAATGTTGGGAGCCCTGGTGTGTTTGTCTACGCCGCTCGCTGCCCAGGGTGGCGCGCTGACGCTGGGCTTCGCCGGCACCCTGGGCTCGAGCTGGCAGATCGAGGCGCTGGACGTGGGGTACGTGCGCCGGGTGCACGGTCCCATCGCGGCGCTGTCGCTCACGGCGCGGCTCGGCTCGTTCATCGATGAAGGGGCCATCATCGGCGGGGCGCGCGGCTTCGTGTTCGGCACGTCGCTCGCAGCCCGGACGCCGACGGCGACGATCGCCGAGCTGGGCTCCGACACGAGCTCGAGCCGCGTCGGCGTGGATCTCACCGTTGAGGCGACGGGCTACGCGGGCTCGCACTCGCCGCTGGCGGTAGGCTCGCCGTGGGGCGCCGTGTCGGTGCTGCCCGGTCTGCGCTTCGGCGATCCCAACGGCGCCCGCTTCGGACTGCTGCTCGGTCCCACCGTATTCTTCGGCGACGTGACCGACACCCGGATGTTCATCGGGGTGCGCTTCGAGACTCCGCTGGCGCGACGGGAGCGGCATCCCTAGCTTTGCCTCGATGGTCGTCCCTTCCCTCGATACCGAGCATCCCGGTATCCGGGTCATCGCAGAGGTGGCGTCGGTGCTGCAATCGGGCCTGGCGTCGGGGGAGGCCCTGCACGGCGTCGTGAACGCGCTGCGGCGCGGTCTCAACCTGCGCCGCTGCCGCCTCTGGCTACGGACCCCCGACGGCACCCGCTTCGCGCCCGTCACCACACCCGGTGACGAGGCGGAGCTGCCGGGCTACGTGCTGCCGGTGGCCGAGTGGGTGCGGCGCGGCCCGCAGCGCGAGGGCATTCCCGGCGGCTCGCTGATGCGGCTGCCGCTGATCCACGACGACGAGCCGCTTGGGGCCCTCGAGGTGATCATCCCGACGGGCCGCTACGAGGGGGTGGCGCACGACGTGATGGTGGTCGTGGGCCGCATCCTCGCCCCGATGATCGCTGCCACCGAGCTCTCGCAAGATCTCGCCTCCGAAGTCGCGCTGCGCACGCACGAGATGGAGGCGCAACGCAGTTTCGCCGCCCAGATCATCGATTCGCTGCCCGTCGGGCTGTACGTCATCGACCGCAGCTACCGTATCCGCGCCTGGAACCGCAAGCGCGAGACCGGCACGCAGGGCGTGTCGCGCGAGGAGGCCGTGGGCCGCGAAATCTTCGACGTGCTCGACCGCCAGCCGCGCGACCTCCTGAAGCGAGAGTTCGACCGGGTGTTCGACACCGGCGAGCTGCAGCAGGTGGAGATGGAGTCACAGGCGAGCGGCGAGGCGCGCCACTACCGGATCACCAAGATCCCGATGCGGCAGGACGGGCGCGAGATCTCCCACGTCATCACCATCGGCGAGGACATCACCGAGTGGCGCCAGGCGCAGCAGCGCCTGACTGAGACGGAAAAGCTCGCCGCCGTGGGCCAGCTCGCGGCGGGCGTGATGCACGAGATCAACAACCCGCTCGCCACGATCCTGGCCTGCTGCGAAGCCCTGGCCCTGCGCACCGAAGACATGGCGCCCGGCGACCGCCACGGCTACGACGAGTACCTGAAGATCATCGACACCGAGGTGCAGCGCTGCCGGCGCATCGTGGAGAGCCTGCTGGACTTCTCGCGCCCCAAGGGGGGGGACAAGAAGCCGCTGGACGTGAACGCCGTCGTGGATCGGACGCTGTTCCTCCTGAAGCATCATGCCCGCTTCAAGCGTCTCACCGTGGTGCGCGAGCTGGCGCCCGGATTGCCGCAGGTGCAGGGCGACCAGGAGCGTTTGATCCAGAGCTTCATGGCGTTGATGCTGAACGCGATGGACGCGATGGATTCGCATGGCACGCTCACGGTTCGGAGCCGCATGAACCCCGAGCGGGGCGACGAGATTCTGCTGGAGTTCATCGACACCGGCACCGGCATCAGACGCGAGGACCTGCCCAAGATCTTCGAGCCGTTCTTCACCACGAAGCCGCAGGGGCGTGGGACGGGGCTGGGGCTGTCGATCTGCTACGGTATCATCGCCGAGCATCGCGGCCGGATCGACGTCGAGTCGCAGGTGGGCGTCGGCTCGAACTTCCGGGTATATCTCCCCATCGGATGAAGATCCTGGTCGTCGAGGACGACAAGACCGTGGGGCAGTACGTGAAGCGCGGTCTGGCCGAGGCCGGCTTTCACGCGGATCTGGTGGGAGACGGGGCCGAAGGGCTGCGCTTGTCGTCGGGCGGACATTACGACATGCTGGTGCTCGACCTGCGGCTCCCGGCCCTCTCCGGGCTGGAGGTGCTGCGCACGCTGCGCGACCGCGGCCACGGCATTCCGGTCCTGGTCCTCACCGCGCAGGACGCGGTCGATTTCAAGGTCCAGGCGCTCAAGATGGGCGCCGACGACTACGTGACCAAGCCGTTCTCCCTGGAGGAGCTGCTCGCCCGCGTGGAAGCGCTGGGGCGCCGTCCCAAGGCGATCGCGCCGCCGGTGCTCAAGATCGCGGACCTGACGCTCGACACCGGGAGCCGGGAGGTGCGTCGCGGCGGCCGTCTCATCGACCTGACGCCCAAGGAGTACGCGGTGCTCGAGTACCTGATGCGCCACCAGGGGCGCGTGATGCCGCGGACGCTGATCACCGAATACGCCTGGGACTACCACTTCGATCCCGGCACCAACATCGTGGATGTCGTGATCACGCGGCTGCGTAAGAAGATCGACCACGCCCGCGAGCCGAAGCTCATCCACACGGTGCGCGGCGTGGGCTACGTCGTGAAGGCGTGACGTGCAGACGATCCGCGCGCGGCTGACCGCCTGGTACTCGGTGGCGTTGGCCCTGACGCTGGCGGCGTTCGCCGCCGTGCTGTACGTCGACCGCCGCAGCGCGTCCTACCAGGACCTCGACCAGCGGATCCAGTCGGAGGCGTCCCTCACGGCCGGGATCCTGGCCGAGAGCTTCCGCGCCCGCGGCGTACTGGTCGGGCGCGACACGGCGGGCAGCCTGGTGCTCATCGGCGATCTGGCGGGGCTGCTCGAGGCCGTTCCCGATTTTCTCCTCATCACCGCGCACGACGGCACGCTGCTATTCGCATCGTCGGACGCGCGGGCCCTCACGTTCCAGCAGGTGGAGCAGCTGCGCCGGCTGGCGAGCGATCCGGCGTCGGGGCGGAGCACGGGTACGGTGCGGCTCGGGGCCGATGGACCGAAGATCCACTATGCGATCCACTATGTCACCGATGCGGGACCGCAGTTCGGCGCGATCCTCGCGGGCGCGAACGTGCGGTCGGCGGAGCTCGGGCCCGAGCAGCTCCTCTCCACGTTCGCGCTGATCTTGCCGCTCGGTCTCGTGGCCGCGTTGCTGATGGGCACGTGGATCGCGAGCCACGCCCTCGCGGCGGTCGACCAGATCATCACCGAGGTCCGCGAGATCACCGACGGCCGCAGCCTGCACCGCCGCCTCGCCGAGCCGGTGGTCAAGGACGAGCTCGGGCGGCTCGCCGAGACGCTCAATCAGATGATGATGCGGCTGGAGCGCAGTTTCGCCGCCCTGCGGCGCTTCACCGCCGACGCGAGCCACGAGCTCAAGACGCCGCTGACCGTGCTCCGCGCCGGCGTGGAGCGCGCGATCACGACGCCGAACCTCCCCCAGGACGCCCTCGCCGCGCTGGAAGAAACGCTTCAGGAGATCAAGCGGATGACGGAGCTCGTGGACGCGCTGCTCACGCTGGCGCGCGCCGACGAAGGCATCGCTCCGCTGCACCGCGAGCCCGTGGACCTGCGGGGCATCGTCGAGGAGGTGCAGGAGACCGGGGAGCTGTTGGCCGAGCAGGCGGGCGTCAGGATGTCCGTGGCCACGCCCGCCGAGCCGATCGTCGTCTCCGTGGATGCGAGCCGCATCCGCCAGTTGATTCTCAACCTCGTGACGAACGCGGTGAAGTACACGCCGGCGGGCGGCAGCGTCCGGATGCAGCTCGGGCCGGCCAACGGGCGGGTGACGTTGAGCGTCGCCGATACCGGAATCGGCATCGCGGCGGGGGATCTGCCGCACATCTTCGACCGGTTCTGGCGCGCGGACTCGGCGCGGACCCGCACCGGGGAGCGCCCCGGCGCGGGCCTCGGCCTCGCCATCTGCAAGTGGATTGCCGAGGCCCACGGCGGCCAGATCGACGTGGTGAGCCGGCCGGGGCGGGGCACGACGTTCACCGTCACGCTCCCGCGGGACCCGGCCGCCCAGTCGTAACGCCGGCGTCATCGCTTCGTCACGCGCACCCCATCTGCGAGCCACGGGGAGAGGGAATCATATGCGAGACCTGAGCGGGAGGGTCTCCCATGTTCCACCAGCTCGTTGCCTCGCGTCGGGCAGGGCCGGCGCTCACGGGCAGCGCCGGCGTGGCATTGCTCGCCCATGTCCTGTGCATCGCGGCCGCCGTCTGGGCCACGCTTCGCCCCGGCGCGCCGGCGCGCGCCGCAGCCCCGCGCGTCGTGATCGTGTGGCCCGAGGCGCCGCACCACGGTGACGCGGGCAACCCTCCGCTCACGGCGCCGGTGCCGGATGGCATAGACGAGCCCATCGTCGTCCCACTGCCACCCGACGTCTCGCGGGTCGGAGCGCCCCCGCCGGTCGAGAGGAACTGGCTCGTCGCCACGCGGGGAGGCGGTTACGTCCCCGCTCCCGGCGCTGGTGGCCGTGACGCCTGGAATGCGGCGTTCGTTGACGAGCCGCCCGTGCTCCTCGCGGGGTGGGCGCCGGTTTACCCGGAGCTGCTCCGGACCGCCGGTATCACGGGACGCGTCGTCGTGCGGGCGGTCGTTGACACGTCGGGCCGCGTCGAGCCTGCGTCCATCGTCGCGGTGTCGAGCGCGAATCCGGCCTTCGCGGCGGCGGCGCGGGCCTACATCATGAGCGCGCGGTTCCGTCCCGCTCGGGTGCGAGGCCGGGCCGTACGGGTGCTGATTCACCTCCCGATTGACTTCCGACTGACCGGCGTGCAATAGGAGCGGAGGAGACGCTACCGGAGGTTGTGTGCGTCGCGTCGCCCTCGTTGCGCTGACCCTCGTCCCGCTCACGCTCGCGCTGTCTCGTCCCGGTGCGACGCAGACGCCCGTCGACCGGATCGACGCCGCGCGCGCCCAGATTCGCGCCCGCAACTTGGACAGCGCCGCCGCGTTGCTGCAGCAGGCGGCGGATTCGCAGTCCGGGGCGGGCGCGACGGAGCGCGCCGCCGCCTTCCTGTGGCTCGGGATCGTGCGCTTCTACCAGGGCGATGATTCGGGGACCACGCGCAGCTTCCGCGCGGCGCTCGCCCTCGACCCGACGATCGACGCCGGATCCCTGGGCGGCCTGGACTCGATGCTCGGCGCCGCCTGGCGACGCGAACAGGCGAGCGCCCCGCGGCCGCGCCCGCCCAGCCCCGCGACGGCGCCGGCC
>JAEHDT010000121.1 GCA_016880225.1 Gemmatimonadota bacterium
CCGCGGCGGGTCGTGAGGGGGCGCGCGATCATGGCGAAGAAGGCGCGGTAGATCAGCGCGTAGCCGTCGACCAAGTAGAGGGTGGGAGCCGGGGGAGGCATGTGCCGAACGATAACGCGGGCGGGAATGAAAAACCCCGCCCATGACGCGGGCGGGGGGACGCCGAATGGCGCGATGCCGGCTAGACGCGAACGACGTTCGCGGCGTGCAGCCCTTTCTCGCCAGCCTTCACTTCGAACTCCACCGCCTGACCCTCGGCGAGCGTCTTGAACCCGTCCATCTGGATGGCCGAGAAGTGCACGAACACGTCCTCGCCGCCCTCCTGTTCAATGAAGCCATACCCCTTGGCATCATTGAACCACTTCACCTTTCCCTTAGCCATTCGGTCCGCCTCCTGCAGAGTCGCTCTTGGGGCGCGGCAGCGCCCGGCCCGGCACCGTGTCGGGCGCGATAGAAATGATGCGTGGCGGAACGGTTGTCAAGAAAGCTGCACACGGGTGCGCAGCCGTCCTGTAACTCACAGCCGATCAATTGCTTGGGGCGACGTACAGGGCGCGATACAGCTCGCGGTTGCGCAGCACGGCGCGCACGTAGCCGCGTGTTTCCTGGTAGGGAATGAGCTCGATGAATACGTCGGGGTCAGCGGCGCGCGGCTGGCTGAGCCAGCGGGTGACCGGCGTGGTCCCGGCGTTGTAGGCGGCGGCCGCGGCCTCGACCCGGCCGCCGAAGCGCTGCAGCAGCTCCTGCAGGTGCGCCGCGCCGAGATGGAGGTTCAAGTCCGGCACGGTGATCCATTCGGGGTAGAACGTGACGTCGAGTCCCCGCGCGGTGAGGGCCGCGGTGCCCGGGAGCAGCTGCGCGAGCCCGCGCGCACCCGCGGGCGACGAGGCCTGGGCGTCGAACACGCTCTCCTGCCGAACGATGGCGACGAGCAGCAGGGGGTCGACGCCGAACTCGGCTGCCTCCGCCTCCACGGCACTGCGGTTCGGCCACGGAAAGATGGCGCGCAACACACGGGGATCATTCGGCGCCTTGAGCGCCGCCTGCCAGCCGAGGCGCACCGCCGCCGGACCGAAACCGCGCGCCGCAAGCCCATCGCTCAACGCCAGCAAAGCGTCGAGATCCTGCTGCGGGGCGCGTCCCAGGATGGCCCGCACCTCCGCCTGCGCCGCCGTGTCGAGGCCCGCGAGCAGCAGGGTGTCGATCGTGCCGAGGGACGCGGTGACCGCGGGTGACGGGACGGGCAGGGAGGCGGCGGCGATGCGCAGCGGAGCCAAGTGCAGCTCGCGGCGCGCCCGCAGCCCGTAGTACCCGACCGAGTCTTCACGCGCCAGCGCGAGCCAAGTCGCCCGCGCCGCCGCCGAGTCACCACCGGAGAGCGCGAGCTTCCCGAGCCAAAAGCGGGCGTTCATGCGCTCCGGCGCGCCGGCCGCCACCTCGGCCTGAAACAACGCGGCCGCGCTGTCACGCAAGCTGTCGTGCAGCGCCTCCGCGGCGAGGCGGAAGCGCGCGAGTGACGCGCGCAGATCCCCCGGGTACCGTGCGATCAGCTCGCTGAACCAGCGCGCCGCGCCCGTCCAATCCCCTCGATCGGCGAGCATGTCGCCGAGCACGTACAGGGCCGTCGGTGCCGCGGTGTCGGACGGGAACGATTGTGCGAATCCGGCGAGCGCCGCCTGGGCCCCCGCATCGCCGGCGCGCACCAGGACCCGCGCCCGGCGATATACGGCGAGGGGTGCGAGGCCGGGATCCCGGGCGGCGGCGCGGTAGGCGCCCTCTGCATCGCGGTAGCGGCCCGCCAGTGCGGCGAGCTCACCGGCGAGAAGCAGGGTCTGAGCGCTCGAGTCCCCCTGGCGCACGGCGCGCTCGACCTCGAGCCGGGCGTCGCCTGCCGCGCCGTGGAGCTTCATCGCGCGGGCCAGCGCCACGCGCTCGGGCGGCGTGCGGGGCCAGAGCGACGCCAGCGCCACGCCCACTGCCGCCGCGGCATCATCCGACTCGGGCGCCCGTGCCATCAAGCCGTACAGTGCGTCGCGCGCCCGGCTCGAGTCCCCGAGGGCGAGCGCCAGTCGCGCGACGTCGAGCGAGCGGCCCCCTATGTTCTAACGCCTCTTCAGCCCGAGGACGAGCAGGTGCTCCTCGGAACGGCGCATCGAGATCAAATCCCCGAGCCCGATCTTGTGAACGGTGTGCACGCCATCGAGAAAAAGC
>JAEHDT010000122.1 GCA_016880225.1 Gemmatimonadota bacterium
CGCTCTATCACCTGCTCGCGCCGCGGACCGACCGCCGCAGCCTCCTCGCCTCCGGAGCGGTTGCGCTGCTCGTGCTCGCGGGGATCGACCACTGGACGGTGAGCTCCACCGCGCCGCGCTTCGCCGCTCTGCCGGGCGTGACGAATGCCGTCGTCGGGCGCCTCGTGGCTGCGGGGTGGAGCGACGTGTTCCGGCTGGCGCGGGCCCCGGCCGCGGAGATCGCGTACCGCGCGAACCTGAGTCCTGCCGAGGCGCGCGCGGCGCGCGACGCCGCGCGCCTCACCGTCCTCCGGGGCATCGGCACGACGCATGCCGCCGCCTTGATCGGTGGGGGCATCGGCACCGTGGAACAGCTCGCCGCCGCCGCACCCGACTCGGTGTGGCGGCTGGTGCGGCACAGCACGCGGCCCACCCCGGCCGAGGTGCGCGTGTGGGTGCGCGCGGCGCAGCGCGCCGCGCCCTCTACACCGCCGCCGGCGCCTCCTGCCGCTGCCACTCCGCCGTCAGCTCGTCGATAGTCCGCAGCTGACGGGCGGGGTCAGTCGCATACCACGCTTTGAAGTACTCGAGCCCGGTACGGTGCGCCTCGTCCGTGAAGGCCTGCAGCGCATCGCTCACCCAGACCAGGTCGTAGCCCCGCTGGAATGCGTCGCCCGACGTGTGGCGCGCGCAGCAATCGGTGTGGAGGCCGGTGACGTAGAGCCGCGTGATGCCGCGCTCCTCAAGGACCCGCTCGAACTCCGGCTTCATGAACGGGCTGTAGGTTTGCTTGCCGATCACGACGTCGCCGGCCTGCGGCGCGAGGGTAGGCACGATCTGCGCGTTCCAGGTGCCCGCCATAGCGTGCGGCGGCCACTTGCGAAGCTCCGCGTCGCCCGGGGTATGTGCGTCCGTCGCATAGATGACGGTCACGCCCGCCGCACGAGCGGCCGCGAGCAGGCGCGCGAGCCCCGGGATGATCGCCTGGGCGCGGGCCTGGTAGTCGGAGCCGCCGGCGTCCGCGATCACTCCTCCCGGGTAGACAAAGTCGTTCGCCATGTCGATCACGACCACGGCGCTGTGCTGGAGCTCGGTTTCCTGCGGAGACATGGGATGCTCCCATTGTTGGTGGTGCCGCCACCGGGGGGCCGTTTGGGCAACGCCTAGGTCCGGCGGAGATGCCGGACCACTCCCAGTGCGAGGCGCGGGCGAGCCCGCGCCACATGGAATATAACCCGGCGCGGGGCCGGCTTCAGCGGCGTCCGGCCACGCCGCTCACCGGCCGCGCGGGACCCGTGCCCGCGCCGGTCCGCGCGATCGCCGTGGCGATCTCCGCCACATCGGCCGGCGCGAGCTGCAGCGCCGCGGCGCCGATCCAGCCATCCACCTGTGCGGGCGTGCGCGCGCCGACGATCGCCCCCGTCACGCCCGGCCAAGCGAGAGTCCATGCGACGGCCACCGCCGATACCGTCGTGCCGTGGCGCCGGGCGATCGGCCGCAAGGCGTCCCGCAGCGCCAGGTTCTTCCCGAGCCGCGGCTCTCGGAACTCGGCGCTGTTGCGGCGCCAATCGTCCGGCGCCAGCGCCGCGACGCGCGCGGCCGTGAAGCCGTCGGTCAGGAGACCCGACTGCATCGGGCTGTAGGCGATTACTCCGGCGCCGTGCTCGGCGCACCACGGGACTTCCCGCTCGGCCACGTCGCGACGAATCAGTGAGAACGGCGGTTGCAGCGAGTCCACGTGCCGGACCGCCTCGCAGCGCTCCAGCAAGGCGATGTCGAAGTTCGACACGCCCGCCGCGCGGATCTTGCCCTCGTCCACGAGCCGCGTCATGGCTTCCCACGATTCCTCCACGGCGGTGCCGGTCTCGTCGGGCCAATGGAACTGATACAGGTCGATCCGCTCGACCCCGAGCCGCCGCAGCGATGCCTCCGCCTCGCGACGGATCGACTGGGGCCGCAGCACGCGCCGCGGCTCGGCCATGCGGTCGCGCTCGTCCCATATCAACCCGCACTTCGTGAACACCAGCGGCCGGTCGCGCTCGGGCAGCTCCCGCACCAGGCGTCCGACGACCCCCTCGGAGTGGCCCAGGCCGTACACGGCGGCGGTGTCGATCCAGTTGACCCCCAGCTCGAGCGCGTGCCGCATGGTGGCCAGGGAATCGGCGTCGTCCTGCGGCCCCCACCCGAACGACCAGCCACCACCCCCGATGGCCCAGGCCCCGAAGCCGACCGTCGTGATCTCGAGTCCGCTGGTGCCGAGCGAACGTGCAGGCAGTGTCATGGTTAGCGGCTCCTCATCGTTCAATGTGACGGCAGCAACAGCACCTTGCCGGTCGTCTTCCTTCCCTCGAGCAGGCGATGCGCCTCCGCGGCCTGCGTGAGCGGGAACTCGAGCGCGATGCGCAGCTTGAGGGCGCCGCGCGCGATCCAGCCCAGCACATCGGCGGCGCGCGCCTCGAGCTCGGCGCGCGACGCGACGTAATGCGCCAGCGTGGGGCGCGTGAGGAAGAGCGAACCCTTTTGATTCAGGACCTGCGGATCGAACGGCCCCACCGGACCACTCGACTGCCCGAACAACACCATCAGCCCGCGGCGCGCCAGACAGTTCAGGCTCTTGTCGAACGTGGTCCGGCCGACGGAGTCGTACACGACCTGGACGCCGGCGCCGGCGGTGAACCGCTTTACCTCCGCCTCGAAGTCCTGCTCGGTATAGAGAATTACCTCGTCGGCCCCGGCGCCGCGCGCGAGCTCCGCCTTCTCGTGCGTCGAGACGGTGCCGAGCACGCGCGCGCCGCGCAGCTTCGCGATCTGGCAGAGCAGCAGGCCGACACCCCCCGCGGCAGCGTGCACCAGGCAGGTATCGCCCGGGCGCAACGGATGGAGCGTCGTCACGAGGTAGTGCGCGGTCATGCCCTGCAGCATGGCGGCGGCTCCCTGCCTGGCGCTCACCCCGTCGGGGAGCACCACGACGCGGTCGGCCGGGACGACGGCGGATTCGGCGTACGCACCGAGCACGCCGGTATACGCGACGCGGTCGCCCACCTTCGGGGCGGTCACGCCCG
Source organism: Gemmatimonadota bacterium (assembly GCA_016880225.1). Taxonomy (GTDB): domain Bacteria; phylum Gemmatimonadota; class Gemmatimonadetes; order Gemmatimonadales; family GWC2-71-9; genus AG41. The sequence continues at coordinate 3,042 of JAEHDT010000122.1, forward strand.
CCCCGGCGGCGCTCACGCGGCCTGCCGCCTCCTGCCCCGGCGTGAACGGCAACGCGACCGGATATAGACCGCTCCGCTGATACACGTCGATGAAGTTCACCCCGACGGCCTCGAGCTGAACCAGCACCTGCCCTGGGCCGGGCGCCGGCGCAGTGATCTCCTCGAGCCGGAGCACCTCGGGCCCGCCCGGCGCACGCACGCGGATCGCTCTCATCCGGCTCCTTTCCCCCGACCCGAACGCCCCGTGGAACCCGGGTGTTCGGAACCGGGGTTACTTCGGCATATGAAAATCTCTTTCCTCGGACTCGGCAGCATGGGCCTGCCCATGGCCCGGCTGCTGTTGCAGGCGGGCCACACGCTCACCGTGTACAATCGCACGCGCAGCCGTGCGGAGCAGCTCGCCCAATGGCACCCCGTCGTCGCCGACAGCGCCGCCGGCGCCGCGCGCGGCGCGGACGTCCTGGTGACCATGCTGGCCGACGACGCCGCCCTTGAAGGTGTGATGCTGGGCGAGGCCGGGGCGCTCGCCGCGCTCCCACGCGGCGCCATCCACGTCTCCATGAGCACGATCAGCCCCGATCTGTCACGCCGACTCGCCGCGCGCCACGAGGCCGCCGGACAAACGTACGTCGCGGCGCCGGTGTTCGGGCGGCCCCAGGCGGCGGAGGCGAAGCAGCTGTGGATCGTGGCGGCGGGCCCGGCGTCCGCCGTGGAGCGCTGCCGCCCGCTGCTCGAGGCGATGGGTCAAGGGGTGATCGCGGCCGGCGAGGACCCCGCGCGTGCCAATGTCATCAAGCTCTCGGGCAACTTCCTGATCGCTGCGGCGATCGAGGCGATGGGCGAGGCTTTCGCCCTGGCGCGCAAGTACGGCGTCGCCCCCGCCGAGTTGCTCGAGGTGGTGAACGGCCGGCTGTTCCGCTCGCCGATCTACGAGAACTACGGCAAGCTGATCGCCGACGAGCGGTACGAGCCTGCGGGATTCAAGCTCAAACACGGGCTGAAGGACGTCCGGCTGATACTCGCCGCGGGCGATGCGGCAGCCGCGCCGCTGCCGCTCGCGAGCCTGATGCGCGACCGCTACGTGTCGGCGGTGGCGCGCGGCTGGAGCGACGTTGATTGGGCCGCGCTGGCGCGCGTTGCAGCCGCGGACGCAGGGCTGGACCAACGCTCGACCGGGTAGCCCGCCCCCACCCGATCGTGGGTAGACGGCGCTTCGCGCCGACGATTACACTGCGCGCGCAATCACTTCGCGCACGATCACCCTGCAATCGGAGACGGACTGATGACTGACTCGACCACGATTCGGATTCCACTGTTCGCCGCGGCGCTCCTGCTGTTCGCCGCACCGCGGGCCACGCCCTCATTGCCCCAGCTCAAGTTCCACGGCGTGTTCTCGGGCGTGGCCGCCGACGGCGAGCGCTGCGTCTGGCAGGGCCGCGTCGACGGTCCGGTGACCGGCCGCGTCACGATCGCCCTGCGTCAGGTGGAGGAGCCGGCGGCCGCGGCCAACCCCGTGTGGCACGTCGCGTCGCGCTGGACGGTGTCCGACGACGGGGCCGCGCGCTCCTTCGCCGCGAACCTCGAAGGCATGATCGACTGGCGGGCGGGCACGATGCGGCTCGCCGGCCCGATCACCGAGGGTTGGAGCCGCGGCTCCTGGGCGGAGGTGACGGGACGGTTCGTGCAGGGAGACGTGACGGGATTGGTGACGGTCAGCCCCCCGCGATCGCGGGAATGACGGTCACTTCGTCGCCGTCCTCGACCGGCGCGGCGAACCCGCCGCGGAAGCGCACGTCCTCGTCGTTCAGGTAGAAGTTCACGAAGGGATAGGGCTTCCCGTCCTTGTCCCGGAGGCGGGGAGCGAGCGCGGGATAGCGCGCGGCCACGTCGGCCACCGCTTCGCCGAGCGTCCGGCCGGTCGCCTGGATGGTCCGGGCGCCGCCCGCGTGCGCCGCGAGCACCGACGGCAGGTTGAGAGTGACGGGCATGTCAGCTCCTCCGGTTGGGGTCCTGGGTAGTCACTGCTCGACCAGCGCGGCCACTTCACGGAGCCGGGGGGCGACGACCGGTGCCTCGGCAACGGCGCCCTGGACGGCCTCGAGCGTCTTCAAGCCGTGGCCGGTGATGCAGAGAACGACCTCGTCGTCAGGGCCGAGGCGCCCGCTGCGCGCCAACGCCAGCGCCGCGGCGGCCGTGACGCCGCCCGCCGTCTCGGCGAACACGCCGACCTCCTCGGCGAGCAGGCGGATTCCCGCCACCAGCTCCGCATCGCTCACCGCCGCCGCCCAGCCGCCGGTCTCCCGCATTGCGCGCGCGGCGTACACGCCGTCCGCAGGATTGCCGATTGCGAGCGAGCGACAGATCGTCCGCGGCACCTCGGGCTCGATCGCATCACCGCCCCGCTCTACCAAGCGCACGATCGGCGCGCAGCCCGACGCCTGCGCGCCGTACAGCCGGGGCGGCCGGCCGTCCACGAGCCGCGCCTCGAGGAACTCGCCGAAGCCCTTCCGCAGCTTGGAGAGGAGCGAGCCGCCCGCCATCGGGGCGACGACGGCCGTCGGCACGCGCCAGCCGAGCTGTTCGGCGATCTCGTAGGCGACGGTCTTCGACCCCTCGCCGTAATAGCCGCGGAGATTCACGTTCACCATGCCCCAGCCGAACCGGTCCGCGACCTGGGCGCACAGCCGGTTCACGTCGTCGTACGTCCCGCGCACCCGCACCAACCGGGGGCCGTAGATGCTCGTGCCGATCACCTTCCCCGCCTCGAGCTCCTCGGGGATGAAGATCCACGCCTTGAGCCCGGCGCGCGCCGCATGCGCCGCCACGGCGTTCGCGAGATTTCCGGTAGAGGCGCAGCCGATGGTGTCCAGCCCGAGCGCCGCGGCGGCATTGATGCCCGCGGCCACCACGCGGTCCTTGAAGGACAGCGACGGATGACACACGGTGTCGTTCTTCACCCAGGCGCGCGCGACGCCCAGCCGGCGCGCCAGCGCCGGCGCTTCGACCAGCGGCGTGAACCCGGTATCGCGCGACCACACAGGGTCGCCGTCAAACGGCAGCCATTCCCGATAGCGCCACAGCGAGGGCGCCCGGCGGGCGATGGTCGTCCTGTCGGGAAGCGCGCGGTCCGGCTCGTACACCGGGTCGAGCGGCCCGAGACACTGCTCGCACACGGCGACGGGCGCGGCGGCGTGGTCGGCGCCGCAGTTGCGGCAGCGCAGCGGGCGAGCGGTGAGCGGTACGGCGGCGATCGTGGACGGCGTCAGCGTCATCGGCACCTCAACAAAAAAGCCCGGGCAACTGAAGCCGCGGGCGGTCGCTTTTTAGCACCTTGTTTAACGTGGCGGCAATACGCGGCAAATCACCACGAAACGTCGATTGTCTCGTTAAGTTAGCCCCGCGGCCGCCGGGGTCAAGGCACCCACGAACGTCCGGATCGACGCCAGCGCCCGCTCCAGCTCCGCCCGTTCCGTGGCGTAGCACAGCCGCAGGTGGCCCTCCCCCGCCGGCCCGAACGCGGTGCCCGCGAGCACAGCGGTGTGCTGCTCGGCCAGCAGCCGCTCGGCGAACGACTCGCAGGTGAGCCCGGTGCGGTCCAGCACCCCGGAGATGTCCGGGAAACAGTAGAACGCGCCCGCGGGCGTGGCGCAGCGGATCCCCTCGATCGCGTTCAGGCCACGCGCCAGCAGGTCGCGCTTGGCCGCGAGCCCCGCCACCATGGCGGTCACCGCGTCCTGCGGTCCGGTGAGAGCGGCGAGCCCCGCGTGCTGCACGAACGTGGCGGTACAGGAGACGTTGTTGATCACCAGCGTGGTCATCGGCTCGGCGAGCGAGGCGGGCATCACCCCGTACCCCAACCGCCAGCCGGTCATCGAGTACGTCTTCGAGAAGCCATCCACGATCACCGTGCGCGCCGCCATCCCGGGCAGCGCCGCGATACTGTCGCAGCGCCCGTCGTAACGGACCCGCCCGTACACCTCGTCCGAGATCACCCACAGATCGTGACGCTGTGCCAGCTCGGCGAGCGTGGCGAGATCCTGCGCCGTCGCCACTCCTCCCGTGGGGTTGTGCGGGAGATTGAGGATCAGCGCGCGGGTGCGGGGCGTGATCTTGCCCGCCAGCGCCTCCACGTGCGGCGCGAACGCGCGCGTCTCGTCGAGCGGATAGTAGACCGGCCGGCCGCCCGCGAACCGGACCACCGAGTCGTAAATCGGGAACCCGGGGTCGGGACAGAGCACTTCGTCTCCCGGCCCGATCAGCGCGAGCGCGGCGCAGAACAGCATCGGCTTCGCGCCGGGCGTCACCACCACGTTTTCGGGGCCCGCCCGCACGCCGCGCGCCGCGAGCGACTGCGCGATGGCCTCGCGCAGCTCGGGGACCCCGGCCGCGAGCGCGTAGCGCGTCAGACCGCTCTGCAGCGCGCGCACGCCCGCTTCCACCACGTGGGGCGGGGTCGGCATGTCGGGCTCGCCGATCTCCAAGTGCACGACGTGGTGTCCACGTGCCTCGAGCCGCTTCGCCGCGGCGAGCACCACGTACGCCTGTTCCGTTCCCAGCGTGTCGAGCCGCGCCGCCGTGCGCATGGACGATCCTCTCGGTGACAAACGAACCCCGGGGGTGGCCCCGGGGTCTTGCCGAACACCCGCAATGTACGTGCCCGACCGCCCGCGTGACCTACCCGAACGGGCGGGTCCTACTTGGCGCGCTCCAGGTACACGCCTTCCCGGGGATCCACCCGCACCTTTTCGCCCTCGGAGATGAACTCCGGCACCTGAATCGTGACGCCGTTCGACAGCTTGGCCGGCTTGGTGCTGGCCGTCTTGGTGGCGCCACGCATCACCGGGGACGTCTGGACCACGTCGAGCACCACCACCGACGGCAGCTCGATGCCCACGGGGCGGCCGTTCAGCCATTCCACCTGGATCTGCATCTCGGGCTGCAGCCAGTCGGCCTGATCGCCCACCGCTTCGTTGTCGAGCGTGTGCTGCTCGTAGGTGGTCGTATCCATCACGTGCACGCCGCCCTGGTCGCGGTACAGCACCTGGAACTCCTTGGTCTCGAGCGGCGCCTCGTCCACGAAGTCGGTGGCGGCGAGGCGGGTGTCGAAGGTGTTCCCCGAAACGAGGTTCCGGAGCCGCACCTGGACGAAGGCGCGTAGGTTGCCCGGCGTGCGGTGGGTAAAGTCCATCACGCGGCACGGCTGACCGTCGATCAGAATCACGTGCCCGCGGCGAATGTCGGTGGCCTTCATCGATGGCTCCTATAGAAGCAAAGGGCGCGAGCCGAATCGCGATGGCCCGCGCGTCCCCGGGGCGGGAAGATAAGCGGGTTCCCCGGGTGGTCAACCGCTCCGGCGCAGAACGCTTCACCCCCGGTTCAGCTTGCCTTCACTCCGAAACCGTTGGATTCCGCCCGGGAGAATCCGTGGATCTCGCACAGCGGTTGAGGCGGCAGGAGCTGGTGGTCGTCACCGGCAAGGGAGGAGTCGGAAAGACCACCGTGTCGCTCGCGCTCGGCAGCCTGCTGGCGGCGCACGGGCGGCGGGTCGTGGTGCTCGAGACCGACCCACGGGAGAGCCTCCACCAGCTGGCGGACACCGCTCCCTCGGGCGGCGAGATCGTCCGGGCCGGGCCGCGGCTCTCGATCCAGAACGTCCAGCCCCGAAGCGTGCTCGAGGAGCTCGTGCACGAGCGCGTGCGCATCGCCGCGCTCGCCAGGCGGATCGTCGCGAGCCCGATATTCGAGAACTTCGCGGCGGGAGCTCCTGGCTTGAAGGAGCTCGCCGTACTGGTGCACGCCCGCCGGCTCGTGCACGGAAAGCGGCGGCGGGGGGACGTCGTGGTCCTCGACGCTCCCGCCACGGGTCACGGCGTCTCGCTGCTCGCGGCGCCGCAACTCGTCACGGAGGTCATCGGGCGGGGACCGGTGGGCGAGATGGCCCAGGAGCTCGCCGCTCTCGTCGCCGACCCGGAACGGTGCGCCGTTGTCATCGTCACGCTTGCCGAAGAGATGGCCGTACAGGAAGCGATCGAGCTCATCGCGCTCTTGCGCCAGCGCGTGGCGCGCCGCCCCGACCTGATCCTCGTGAACGGCCTGTACCCGCCGCTACCCGACCGGCCGCCGGCCCCGCCGCCGGGCGCCCGTGGGGCCATGGAGCTCTGGGCTGCCCGCCGGGCGGCCAACGAACGGGAGCTGGAGCGGCTCGGCGCCGCGTGGAAGGGGGCGCGGGTCGAGCTCCCGCTCGTTCCCATCGAGCGGGGCCCGGCGCTGGTCGCAGCGCTGCGGTCCCTGCTGGTGGGGGAGGGCGCATGAGCTTCGGCCTGCTCGATCGGCGCCTCCTGGTGGTGGTGGGCGCCGGGGGCGTGGGGAAAACGACACTCGCCGCCGCGCTCGGCCTGGCGTCGGCCCGCGGCGGCACCGCGACGCTGGTCATGACGTTCGATCCGTCGCTGCGGCTGAAGGACGCGCTGGGCGTGGGCGCCGAGGCACAGGCGCACGAAACGCGCGTCGCCGTGGACGCGCCCGCCCCGCTCCACGTGAGCCTGCTCGACGCACGCGCCACGTTCGACGCGCTGGTGCGCCGCTACGCGCCCGACGACGCGGCCGCC
>JAEHDT010000123.1 GCA_016880225.1 Gemmatimonadota bacterium
GGCGCTCGTGTGCGAGCCGGGGCGCTACCTGGTGGCGAGCGCCGGCGTGCTGCTCACCAAGGTGCTGTATCGCAAGCACGCGGGCGGCAAGGAATTCGTGGTCGTGGACGCGGGAATGACCGATTTCGTCCGCCCCAGCCACTACAACGCGTATCACGACATCGTGCCGCTCGAGGACGGGGGCCGCGGCGAGGAGCTCGTGAACGTCGTGGGCCCAATCTGCGAGTCGGGCGACTTCCTGGCGCTCGACCGCAAGCTGCCGCCGGTCGAGGCGGGCGAGTACCTCGCGGTGCTGGGGACGGGAGCGTACGGATTCGTGATGAGCTCGACGTACAACCAGCGGCCTCGCCCCCCGGAGGTCCTGGTGGAAGGGGACCGCTACTACGTGGCGCGGCAGCGTGAGACGCTCGACGACCTGCTGCGCGGCGAAGTGCTCGAGCCCACGACCTGGTACCGCGGTGGGGGCGCGACGTGAACCGCATCCTCATTCTGGACTGCGGCTCCCAGTTCACGCAATTGATCGCGCGGCGCGTGCGCGAGGCGCACGTGTACTGCGAGATCCATCCGGCGGCGCGCGGCACCGAGCTGGCGTTCATCAAGGAGTTTGCGCCGGCGGGCGTGATCCTGTCCGGCGGGCCGAACTCGGTGTTCGAGCCCGGTGCCCCCACCGTCGATCCGGCGCTGTTCGACCTCGGCGTTCCCGTGCTCGCCATCTGCTACGGCATGCAGCTCGTGGCGTATCTGACGGGCGGCGATGTGAAGCCATCTCCCGAGCGCGAGTACGGACGGGCCGAAGTCACGGTACGCGAGGCGGGCGGCTTGTTCGCGGGGTTCGAGCCGCAAGCGTGCATCACCGTGTGGGCCAGCCACGGCGACCGCATCGATCGGCCGCCGCCGCATTTCCGGGTCACCGGGTCGAGCGCCAACGCGCCGGTGGCGGCGTTCCAGCACGAGTCCCAGCCGATCTACGGCGTGCTGTTCCATCCCGAGGTGGCCCACACGCCGCGGGGCGGCGAGATCCTCCACAACTTTCTCTTCGCGATCTGCGGCTGCACCCCGGACTGGACGCCGGGCCACTTCATCGAGCAGGAAGTGGGTCGCATCCGGGCCCTGGTGGGCCCCGCCAAGCGCGCCATCTGCGGGCTGTCGGGGGGCGTCGATTCAGCCGTGGCGGCGGCGCTCGTGCACCGCGCCATCGGAGACCGGCTCACCTGCATCTTCGTGGATCACGGGCTGCTGCGGCTGGGCGAGCGCGAACAGGTCGAGCGGACGTTCCGTGCGCATCTCGGCCTCGACCTGCGGGTGATCGATGCGACGGGACGTTTCCTGTCGGTGCTCGCCGGGGTGGAGGATCCTGAGGAGAAGCGCCGCCGTATCGGACACACGTTCATCGACGCCTTCGAGGACGCGGCACGGCACGTGGCGGGTGACGTCGGCTTCTTGGTGCAGGGCACGCTGTACCCCGACGTGATCGAGTCGGCCGCTCCGCGGGGCGGGCCGTCGGTCACCATCAAGACCCATCACAACGTGGGCGGCCTGCGGCCCGATCTCCCGTGGGCGCTGATCGAGCCGCTGCGCGAGCTATTCAAGGACGAGGTGCGCCAGGTCGGCCGGGAGCTCGGCCTGCCGGAGGAGATCGTGGGCCGTCATCCCTTCCCCGGCCCCGGGCTCGCCATCCGCGTGCTCGGCCCCGTGACGGAGGCGCGCCTCGATCTGTTGCGCCTGGTGGACGCGATCTACGTGGAGGAGATCCGCGCGGCGGGGCTGTACGACCAGATCTGGCAGGCGTTCGCGGTGTTGCTCCCGGTCAAGTCGGTGGGCGTAATGGGCGACGGCCGGACGTACGACTACGTGGTGGCGCTGCGGGCCGTGACCAGTCGCGACGGCATGACGGCGGATTGGTACGCCTTTCCGCACGACGTGCTCGGGCACATCTCCAGCCGGATCATCAACGAGGTGAAGGGCGTCAATCGGGTGGTGTACGACGTGAGCTCCAAACCGCCCGCGACTATCGAATGGGAGTGACGCCCCTAGATATTCTTGTCTTCCAGTAGCTTCAGAAATTCCTTCGGGCTGGTGAGCTTCGCGAGCTTCTCCGGCACGTCGGCCTCCTTCGCGAACTGCGCGATCTTGCCGAGCACCGGGAGATACTGGTTGGAGACTTCGAGCGGCGGGGCGACGATCAGGAAGAAAAAGTGGACTGGCTTGCCGTCGATGGCGTTGAAGTCGATCCCTTCCAGCTTGCGGCCGAATGCGACGCGGAGGCGGGTCACGGCGAGGGCCCGGCAGTGCGGAATCGCGATGTTCTGGCCGATGCCGGTCGACCCCAACGTCTCGCGGCGCTTCAACATCTTCACGAGCGTCTGCTCGGCCTTGTCGTCGAGCTTGAGAAGGCTCACCAGCTCCTTCAGGACGTCGTCTTTCGAGGTGCTCTGCAGCTGCAGATTGATCGCGTCGTCCGCGAAGAATTCACGCAAGCGCACGTCGGGTAACTCCGGTCGGAACGGCGGCGAAACGTAATGACTGGTTGCTCCTCGCGCAACGCGTCATTACGTTGTCTCGCATGGACTTCCCGTATAGCGTCGGGCACGAGTTCCCGCTCTACCTCGCCCCCATGTCGGGCGTGTCGGAGTCGCCGTTCCGGCTGCTGGCCCGGCGGCACGGCGCCGACGTGGTGGTCTCCGAGTTCATCTCGGCGGTCGGGGTGGCGCGCGGTCTTGAGCACCTGTTCGAAGACATGCGGTTCGAACCGGCCGAACGTCCCATCGGCATCCAGCTGTATGGCGCCGACGCAACGATCATGGCGCGCGCGGCCGAGATGGTCACCGCGGCGTGCCGGCCCGACTTCATCGACATCAACTTCGGCTGCCCCGTGAAGAAGGTCGTCAAGAACAACGGCGGCTCGGGGTGCCTGAAGGACCTGACGCTGGTGCAGCGCATCATCCGCGCGGTGCAGGATGCAACGGATCTCCCGGTGACGGTGAAGATCAGGAGCGGCTGGGACGAACCCCAGCGCGACCC
>JAEHDT010000002.1 GCA_016880225.1 Gemmatimonadota bacterium
GCCGGGCCGGCTCGTGCCCCGTATCGCGTTCGAGACCGAGCGTCGGGTCCGGCGCACGCGGCCAACCTGGTTCCGGCGCGGGTGCTACGAGGTCGTGTACGACGTCGTGACGGTCCGCAGTCACGACATGGCTCGCACCTTCCAGGAGCTGAAGCTCCGGGAGGTGACCGTCGGCCGGCCGAGGCTGGAGCGACTCGCCCGAGCCTTCCAGGAGCGCTACGGCCTGCGCGCACTGCTCGTGGGCAAGATCGACCGCGCCGAGAAGCTGCTGCGCGAGCTCGAAAGCGAGGTTTTGGCCCACGTGGCGCAAGGCGACCGCGAGGTGGCGGTGGTCGTGGTGCGGGACGGCTGCGTGGCCATGTTGACGGAAGGAGCGGCGCTCACGCTGCCGGTGCGCCGCGGCAGCGGAGAAGCCGCCTGCCGCGATATTCTGCGCGCCTACTTCGGCAGCGCCGACGGCCAGGTGCGTCTGCTCGGCACGGCGCCGGGGGGAGCCACTCGACCGGTGCTCGAGGTGTGGCTGGCGCGCCGCGTAGCGGGGAGGCCCAGCGCGAGCGTCGACACCCAGATCCAGTGGTTGCCTTTGGACGAACTCCTTGCCGGCGCCGGCTCGCCCGAGCTGCGCGACCCCCGCACGCTCGGCGCGCTCATCGTGGCAGCGCGATCCGATGCCGTCGCCGAACGGGCTCGCCCTCCCGAGCCCGCACCACGCCACAGCGGTGAGCGCCGGGTCCGCGTCTCGGACACCGCCCTGCGGGCCCCCGCCACCGGGGGCGACAGCCTCGGCCCGGCCCAGTTCTTGAACGGCGATCTCAGCCTCCTCGAGTTCAACGCGCGGGTCCTGGCGCTGGCCGAAGACGCGAGCGTGCCCCTGCTCGCCCGCATCCGCTTCCTCGCGATCGTGAGCGCGAACCTAGACGAATTCTTCATGGTTCGGGTGGCGGCGTTGAAGCGGGCCCTCGGGGCCGGAACCACGCGCGCGGGCGAAGACGGGCTCGGCACCGAGGAACAGCTCCAGGCCGTGGCGATTCGGGTCAGGGGCCTGCTGGAGCGCCAGGCCCGGTGCTGGCGCGGCACGTGCCTACCGGCGCTCGCGGCGCACGACATCCGGATCCTGCGCTGGGCGGAGCTGACGCCGGACCAGCAGCAAGCGCTGCGCCGCAGCTTCGCAGAGGAAATCTTTCCGCTCATCACGCCGCAGGCCTTGACCCGCGCCCCGGGCCATCCATTTCCGCTCATTGCCAATTTGCGGCTCTCACTCGCCATCGTCCTGCATGACACGCGCCCCGGACTGGCACACTTCGCGTACTTGAAGCTACCGGACTCGCTGCCCCGTTTCCTGAAACTGGCCGATGGCCGCCAGTTCGTTCCGCTGGAAGACGTGATACGGGCGAATCTCGACGCGCTGTATCCGGGGCGGATCGTCGATGATGCGTACGCGTTCCGGGTGACCCGCGGTGCGGACCTCGAGCTCGACGAGCATGGCGCGACGAGCCTGCTCCAGGCGATCGCGGAGGAGACCAAGCGGCGGCCCTACGGGGCGCCGGTGCGCGTCGAGGTCGCGAGCGACATGCCCCAGCCGGTGCGGGAGCTGCTGCTGCGCGAGCTGCAGTTTGAGGACGTCGCGCCGACCACCCCCCTGGATGCGGCGGATGTCTACGAGGCGCCCGCCCTCGTCGATCTCGGGAGCCTGCGCGAGCTGACGCGGCTGCCGCTCCCCGACCTGGACTACCCGCCGCACCGCGGCGCCGCACCGATTGAGGCAGGCCGGTCGATCTTCGCGGTTCTGGCGGACCACGACGTCCTGGTGCACCACCCGTACGACTCCTTCGAGGCGACGGTGCAACGCTTCATCGTCGAGGCAGCAGACGACCCGGATGTCGTCGCCATCAAGCTGACGCTGTATCGCGCCGGAGGGGAGTCGGGAATCGTCGATGCTCTGGTACGGGCGGCAGAACGTGGCAAGGAGGTGTTCGTGTTCGTCGAGCTGAAGGCACGGTTCGACGAAGAACGCAACATCGAGTGGGCGAGGACACTCGAGCAGGCCGGCATCCGCGTGGTGTACGGGCTGGTCGAGCTGAAGACACACGCCAAGACCGCGCTCGTCGTCCGGCGGGAGGCCGGAGCCATCCGCCGCTACGTCCACATTGGGACGGGGAACTACAACGCGGTGACGGCCGCCGTCTACACCGACCTGGGGTTGCTGTCGGCAGACCCGGCCCTGGGCGCCGATCTGAACGATCTCTTCAACGAGCTGTCGGGATCGTCGCGACCGCCCCAGACGGCGTTTCGCCAGCTCCTCGTCTCCCCGAGGTACCTCCTCCAGCGTCTGCTCGACCTGATCGACCGGGAGGCGGAGCACGCCCGGGCCGGCGGCGTCGCAGGCATCCGAGCCAAGCTCAACGGGCTGGCCGACCCCGACGTCATCGCGGCCCTGTACCGCGCGTCGCAGGCCGGCGTGGACGTGGGGTTGATCGTGCGGGGCGTCTGTACCCTGCGTCCCGGTGTCGCCGGATTGTCTGACCGGATCACGGTCGTGAGCGTGCTGGGACGCTTCCTGGAGCACGCGCGCATCTATTGCTTTGCGAACGCCGGTGCCGCGGAGTACTACATCGGGTCGGCCGACTGGCGGTCGCGGAATCTGCGTCGGCGAGTCGAGGTCGTGACGCCGGTGCGGGACCTCCGCTGCTGCCGCAAGCTCGACGAGATTCTCGAAGCCGAGCTGAGCGACCCCCTCGCGTGGCAGCTCGACTCGAACGGCGGATATCAGCGCCGGGCGCCGACGCCGGGAGCGGAGGCCCGGAGCTCACAGGACCGCCTGCTCGGGCTGAGCAGTGCCACGACCTGATGCCGCCGCAGGGCTCGCCACGCTCGGCCTCGCCGTGCTGCTGCCGGGCGGCCGCCTCGTTGCGCAGCAGTGCCGCGAGCCTCACTACCGCTGGACGCAGAAGGTCGACACGGCGCTCGCCACGCTGGCACCGGAGCCGACCTCGGTGTCGGCCATCCTCGCCATGTGGGCACCGCCCGACCTGGGCC
>JAEHDT010000014.1 GCA_016880225.1 Gemmatimonadota bacterium
CAGCGCCTCACGAAGGCCGTTCTGCATCCGGCCGACCGGGTCCGGCACCTGACTGTTGTCGAACAATCCGTTGCAGTTCGTGCTTCCAGGGAAGGGGTTCCCCGTACAGGGCGGCGTGCCGGCGTACGTGACTTCGTTGCTGTCGAGGGTGGCAGGTCCGTACGTCCGCCCCTGGATGTCGAGCAGGCCGTTCGACATCTGCTGATAGAACGTACGGTACGTGTATGGCCGGCCGAGCGGGGGCGTCGGGCTCCCGAATAGGACGGCGTCGTACTCGGCCGCCGTGCGCTGAGCGGTGAGATCCCTGTATTGGAACATCACGGCGGGAACCTGCAGCACGCCCGACACCGCTTGCGCCAGGGCGGCGAGCGGCGCCCCGGGAAGCGCGGGGGCGTTCAGGGCGCCGTAAGCCTTCTGGCTCAGGAGCCGCGCGCGGAGTTCGCGCACGGCCCGCGCCTGGCGGCGCCACACGCCGTCCTTGCGGAAATCGAAGCCGGGGATCTCGCGCCGCACGCGCCGCGGGCCCTGCTGGGCGGCGGCGCGGGCCGGGGCGGCGGCAAGACCGATGAGCGCGAGCACGGCGACCAGCGGCGCGCGGTGCGGCATCACGAGACCCCTCGGGTGGTGACGGACGGACGACGTTGCGGCAATCTACTTTAGGCCGCCGGAGGCGCGGTAGCTGTGCGATGCCTCACACCGCGCGCCGCGAGTAATACCCCGAGCGCCATGAAACCGATCACGCCGCCCACGACCTTGGCTCGGTACAGCCAGGGGTGCGCTTCATCGGCCGGCGGCACGAAGCCCAGCACGATCGAGAACAGCACCGCGGCGAATCCCACCACCCCGACCAGGGTCGTGGTCGACGTGCGCACGCGGCACAGCCGCAGGTACGCGAGGAACAGGTAGAGATAGGGAATGAAGAACAGGATCAGAGTCGTCTGCGTCAGCACGAGATACGCGTTCTTCACGGTCGTGCCGACGAGGCTCGCGATCACGAACACGGTGGCGATCGCGCCCTGCGTCACCAGCCCGACGTACGGCGTCTGCCAGCGCGGATGGATCCGTCCGAACGCGGGCGGCAGCGCACCCTCCACCCCCGCGACGAACGGCAGGCGGGCCGAGCCCGCGAGCCACGCCCCCAGGCCGCCCAGGTTCCCGAGCACGAGCAGGATCGCCACGATCGCGGCCACTGGCGCGAGCCACGCCGCCCCGAGCCGCTCGACCAACGCGGCCGTCGCCTGCGGCATGCCGTTCGTGATGCTGACGGTCTCTTGCGGCAGCGCGACGAGCATCGCCGCCGTGCCGAGCACGTACATGGCCACGATCGCGAGGGCCGACACCGCGATGCCCCGCCGCAACGTCCTCGCGGGATCGTGGATCTCGTCTCCCAGCGTGGGCGCGAGCTCGAGGCCGGCGAACGCGAACGTCATGGTCGCGAACAGATTGATCGACGGAAGATCGAGTCTCGTGGGCACGAGGCCGCGCACCGTGACCGGTGTCGCGCTGCCGCGCGCCACGAGCGACCAGACGGCGAGCAGCACGAAGATCAGCGCGGGCACCCACGTACCGTAGCCGCCCAGGTTCTGCAGCCGCTTGCCCACACGCAGCCCCACGAGGTTCATGCCTACGGCGAGCCACAGGCCGGCGAGCGACATGCCACCGATGAACCAGGGATCGTCACCCAGGCGCACGAAGCGCGGGCCCGCCGCGTACGCGGCGATGGCCGCCGTGGTGACGAGGAGCGAAGGGAAGTAGAACAGATTGTTGACCCAATAGCCCCACCCGGCTACGAAGCCGTGCACCGGGCCGAAGGCCCGCCGCACCCAGCGGTAGATCCCCCCCGCTCCGGGATCGATCTCGGCGAGCTCCCGCACCGCAACGGCCGACGGCAGGAAGAAGATCAGCATCGCCAGGAGCCACAGCCCCAGACTCGCGAGTCCGAACTGGCTCGCCGCGGTCGTGAGCCAGCGCAGCCCCACGATGGCGCTGATGTTGAACAGCACCACGTCGCGCAACCGCATGACGCGGGGGAGTTGGGGGCGGGCGCCTCCTGCCGTGGTCACGGCGCGGTCGGGTGCACGCGCGCCGCCAGCCAGCCGAGGCCGCCGCCGACCAGTGCCCCACCCGCGACGTCCGTGGGAAAGTGTTTCCCCGCGGCCACCCGGAGCGCCGCCGTTCCGGCGGCACCCGCGAACAACAGGACGGCGTTCCGTGTGCGGTGCGGCAGGCGCTCGCGCTGCGCCATGACGAGGTACGAGGTCGCGGCCGCGAACGCGAGCGACGCGTGGCCGGAGGGGAACGAGCGGCGATTGTCGCGGTCGGATCCGGCGGCGGATGCGGCTGCGGTATAGAGGACGGGACGGCTGCGATGGGCGAGCGCCTTGAGCCATTCGGTGGCGGCGAAGGTCCAACCGAGCGAGTTGGCGAATACGACGGCGTGGCCACGCACCTGCGCCGGCGTGGCGCCGTCAAGCGATGCGACGCCCGACAACCCCACCACTCCCACGAGCAGCACGCTGCTCGCGGTCGCCGCGGATCCCGAGAACGTGTGCAGCGCGGCGTGATCGATCCCCGGGAGCGAGGCGGGATCACACGGCGCGCACGGGGGCGCCCCGTGGGGCAGCCCCGCCGCCCGCGGAATGAAGCTCAGCACGCCCGCTACGCCCACCGACGCTGCGTCCCACCAGGTGACGCGGTAGGGAGCCTGCGCGGTGAGCGGCGGGACGGCGACGGTTTGCACGGCGAGCGCGACTGCCAACCAGCGCATGCACATCTCGTTGGAAACGGACGGCCTTCAACTTACGTGGCCCATGACGCATACGCTGGCGAGGCGCGCATCTCTTGTGGCCTTGCGGTTTTAGGGCACCGTCACTAACCTTGGGGCTGAATTTTCCCATCATCGCCCCGGGGGCCCCGTGAGTACCGAGACCCTACAAAACATCGCGCTGCTCGAGAAATGCCGGAATTTCCTTCCCAAGGCCCGCGAGGTTCAGGCGGCTGGGCTGCACGCGTGGTACAAGCCCATCTCGCGATCCGAGGACACGGTCGTCGTCATCGAGGGCAAAGAGCGGATCATGATGGGCTCCAACAACTACCTGGGGCTCACCCATCATCCCGCGGTCCTCGCCGCTGCCAAGGCGGCGCTCGATCGCTACGGCTCGGGGTGCACCGGGAGCCGCTTGCTGAACGGCACCCTCGATCTGCACGAGCAACTCGAGGCCGAGCTGGCCCAGTTCTTCGGAAAGGAAGCCTGCCTCGTCTTCTCGACCGGCTACCAGGCTAACCTGGGTGTCGTTTCGGGGCTGGTCGGGCGCGGGGACGTCGTGTTCCTCGACAAGCTGGACCACGCGTCGATCGTGGACGGGGCCAAGATGTCCTACGGCCAGACCGAGCGGTTCGGTCACGGCGATCTCGCCGAACTCGAGCGGAAGATGCAGAAAGTGCCCGCCGCCGTCGGGAAGATGATCATCGTGGACGGCGTCTATTCGATGGAAGGCGACATCGCCGACGTCGCGGGGCTGCTCAAGATCGCGCAACGCTACGGCGCCGTGCTCGCAATCGACGACGCGCACGCGGTCGGCGTGCTCGGTCCCAAGGGGGACGGCACCGCGGCCCAGTTCGGGCTCAGCGACGAGGTGGACCTCATCGTCGGCACGTTCTCAAAGTCGCTCGCGTCCATTGGCGGCTTTGTCGCGGGCCCCGAGGCCGTCATCACGTTTCTCAAGTACAACGCGCGACCGCTCGTCTTCACCGCCGCGCTCCCACCCTCGAACACAGCGGGGGTGCTCGCCGCGTTGCACGTCATGCAGCAGGAGCCGGAGCGTCGCGAGTCGCTCTGGGCGAACGCCCGGCGCCTCCAGACGGGCCTGCGGTCGATGGGCTTCGACATCGGCACGACCGAGACGCCCATCGTCCCGTTCCTGATCGGGGAATTCGAGAAGACGCTGCTCTACTGGCGCAAGCTGTTCGACGCCGGCGTGTTCACCAATCCGGTCGTGCCGCCCGCGCTGCCGCCCTCGCGGTGCCGGCTCCGGACCAGCGTGATGGCGACCCACACGGCGGACCAAATCGATTACGCCTTGGAGACCTTCGGCAGGCTCGGAAAAGAGCTGGGGGTCATCTGAGCGCTGCGCAGATCGTGCCCGTCACCGACGGGCGCGGTCTGGAGCGGTTCATCGCATTTCCGTACGACCTTCACCGCGGCGACCCGCTCTGGGTCCCGCAGCTGCGGATGGACGTGCGCACGCTGCTCACGCCCAGCAAGAACCCGTTCTTCCAGCATGCCGAAGCGCAATACTTCCTCGCGGTGCGGGACGGCCGTACCGTCGGCCGCATCGCGGCCATCAAGAACGACGCCCACACCCGCGAGCACAACGACCGCGTCGGGTTCTACGGCTTCTTCGAGTGCGTGAACGACCAAGCCGTCGCGAACGCGCTGTTCGACGCCGCCGCGGCCTGGCTCACGGCGAAGGGGTTCCGGGTGATGCGCGGGCCGATGAACCCGTCGGTCAACGACGAGTGCGGCCTGCTGGTGAATGGGTTCGACACCCCTCCCACCATCATGATGCCGCACAACCCCCGCTACTACGTTGCGCTGCACGAGGCCTACGGCTTCGCAAAGGCCAAGGATCTGCTGGCATTCGAGGGCGGACACGACGCCATGCCGGAGCGCATCGCCCGCGCGGCGAACGTGATCGCGGAGCGCAAGGGAATCACGCTGCGTCCGCTCAACATGAAGCGCTTCAAGGAGGAAGTGGAGCTGGTCAAGGCGCTCTACAACCAGGCGTGGGAGAAGAACTGGGGGTTCGTGCCGCTGACGGATGCGGAGATCGACCACCTCGCGAAGCAGCTGAAGCCGATCGTCGTTCCCGACCTGGTGTGCTTCGCGGAGCGGCGCGGCCAGGTGATCGGCTTCGCGGTCGCGCTGCCGGATCTGAACGTCGCCTTGAAGCACAATCCTTCCGGGCGGATCTGGGGCATCCCCAAGATTTTGTGGTACGCCCGCCGCATCAATCGCTGCCGTATCCCCCTGCTGGGCACGCTGAAGGAATATCGGATGAGCGGCGTGGACGCCCTGATGTACCACTGGATCTGGACCAAGGGCGCGACTCACGGCTACTACTGGGGCGAGGGCGGCTGGATCCTCGAGGACAACGCCGCCATGGTCAACGGCGCTCTCCAGCTCGGCTTCCGCCCCTACAAGACGTACCGCATCTACGACAAACCGTTGTGAAGGCGTTCGTCACCGGCGGCACCGGCTTCGTGGGGGCGCATCTCGTGCAGGCGTTGCGCGCCCGCGGCGACACCGTGACCTGCCTCGTCCGCAACGGCGCGAAGGCCCGGGCGCTCGGCTGGAGCGACGTGCGGGTGATTCCCGGAGGGCTGGACGACGGCGCGGCGCTGCGGGAAGGCTGCGCCGAGGCGGACGTGATCTACCACGTGGCGGGGCGCATCAGCGCGCGCGACCTGAACGAGTTCATGCGCGCCAACCGAGACGCCACCGCCAACCTGCTCGAAGCGGCGTCCGGCCGGCCGCTGCAGCGCTTCGTGCTCGTCTCATCACTGGCGGTCGCCGGGCCCACCGTCCCGGGGCATCCGATCGACGAGACCCGCCCGCCGTCTCCCGTCACCCCGTACGGGCAGAGCAAGCTCGCCGCCGAGGTGCTCGTGCGGGCGATGGCGATCTCCTGGACGATCGTGCGGCCCCCCACGGTGTACGGCGAGTGGGACCGTGAGATTCTGAAGGTGTTCCGGCTCGCCCGAACGGGGGTCGCGCCCGTGTTCGGTGACGGCTCGCAGGAGCTGTCGGTCATCTACGCGGGTGACCTCGCGGCCGCCCTGGTGGCGGCGGCCACGGCGCCCGCCGCCGCGAACCGGTTGTATTACGCGGCGCACCCCGAGGTGACCACGAGCGGGGAGCTGGTGCGCGCCATCGGACGGAGCGTCGGGCGCGCGCCGCGGATCGTGCCCTTGCCCGGGCCGGTCGCCCGGGGGCTGTTGTGGGTCATCGGTTCGGTCGCGCATCTGGCGGGCCGGGCGACGCTCCTGTCGGTCGACAAGGCCGCGGAGTTCCTGGCGCCGGCGTGGACGTGCCGCTCCGACGCCCTGACGCGCGACACGGGGTGGCGCGCAGACACCGATCTGGAGACGGGATTGCGACGCACGGCAGCGTGGTATCGGACGGAGGGGTGGCTGTGAACGCCCGGTCGCTCCTGACGACGTGGCGTCACGCCGTCGTGCAACGCTTTACGCCGGTGGATCTCGTCACGCTGCTCTACATGGCCTTCGCTACCACCGCGGTGCTGGCGTTCTCGAGCTCCGACCATGCGGGCTGGGATTCGCTGCTCACCGCCCACGCCCTGGTGGTCGTCCTCGTGCTGCTCGCGCCGGCCGCCCGCCGCGCCGGCGCCGTCGGCCGATTCGTCGGCGACTGGTACCCGATGCTGCTGCTCGGCGGACTGTATGCCGAGGTCGGCGTGCTGAACGTCGACCTGGGGTACCAGCACGACCAGATCATCCAGCGCCTCGAGCTGTGGGTGTTCGGCTCGCAGCTCTCGTACCGCTGGATCCGCGAGATGCCGAACGTGCCTTTCTCCTGGCTGCTGCACGCCTGCTACCTCGCCTACTACGCGATCCTGTACTCCTCCCCGCTCGGGCTGTGGCTCTCCGGGCGGCGCGACGCGGCGCGGCACACGATCTTCGCAGTGATGGTGACGTTCTACATCTGCTACGTGGCGTTCCTCTTCTTCCCCGTGGCGGGACCGCGTTACACGTTCGACCTCGCGGACAACGCGGCGACGAGCGTATGGCCGGCACGCGTCGCCCAGTGGCTGCTCGACCGCGGCGACTCCTGGGGCGCGGCGTTTCCCTCCTCCCACGTGGCGGCCGCCGTGGTCGCCGCCGTGTGCGCCCTGCGCTACTGGCGGCGTCTCGGCCTCGTGCTCGCGCCGTTCACGCTGGGGCTGGTGCTGTCGGTGGTGTACGGCCAATTCCACTACGCGGTGGACGCGGTGGCGGGGCTCATCGTGGCGTTCGCCGTGCTCGTATCGCAATACGTCTACGGGACGGCGCCCGCCTCGGCGCCGGCGCCCGTCACCGGGCGGGAGCTCGAGACCGGACGCGCCTAAGCCTCGCGCGCGGCGGCGCGCGACGCGACCGTGTCGAGATCGCCTCCGAGCGCGTCCATCCGGCGCTGAAACCGGCAGTCGATGACCAACAACCCCACGACGTAGGCGCCAAGATTCACGAGGAAGATCGCGTCGAACAGGAGCGGGTACGGGAGCCAGAGCCCGAAGTAGAGGGCAAAGCGCTTCACGCCCGGATCGAGCTTCGAGCGCTCCGCGATGCTCGTCATCAGCAGGATCGCGGTGAACGCCAGCAGCACGAGCTTCCACGACACGAGCCCCGCCCAGGCGAAGCCGGCGAAGATCACCGCTTCCGAGAGCCGGTCCACGCGGGTGTCGAGTCGCCGTCCGGCCTCGGAGGCGAGGCCGTAGGTGCGGGCGATGCCGCCGTCGATCCCGTCGAGCATCTGGCCGAGCGCCATGAGCCCGAGCCCCCAGCCGAGCCGCCCCGCCGCGACCGCCGCGCCCGCCGCCGCGCTCGCCACGAACGACGCCCACGTCACCTGCGCCGGAGAGAGGCCGAGCGTGACGTGACAGAGCCGGAGCACCGGCCGGATC
>JAEHDT010000124.1 GCA_016880225.1 Gemmatimonadota bacterium
AGGGACTCGACGTGCGAGGATCGCGATCCGCTGCGTCTGCCCACCGTTCCCGAATCGCTCCAGGGCTTCGTCATCGGCATTCCCAAGGAATACTTTCCGGCAGACCTGGACCCCGCGGTGCGGCGCGCCTGCGACCGCGCGATCCGACTGTTCAAGGAGCAGGGCGCGGCGGTGCGCGACGTCTCGCTGCCGCACACGCCGTATGCGGTCGCCACCTACTACATCATCGCGCCGGCCGAGGCGTCGTCCAACCTGGCCCGCTACGACGGCGCCCGCTACGGTCCGCGCTTCGACGGGTCGGCGGACGTGCGCGCGCTGTACCGCACCACCCGGGGCGAAGGGTTCGGCCCCGAGGTGCGGCGGCGCGTACTCGTGGGGACGTACGTGCTGTCCTCGGGCTATTACGACGCGTACTACCGGAAGGCGCAGCAGATGCGCGCCCTGATCGCCCAGGACTTTCGCAACGCCTTCGATCGCGGCGTGGATCTGCTCTTCACCCCGACCACGCCGAGCCCCGCCTTCAGGGCGGGCGAGAAGCTCAACGACCCGGTCGCGATGTACTTGTCCGACATCTTCACGGTCACCGCGAACCTCGCGGGCCTGCCCGCGATCTCGCTGCCGATCGGCCGCATCAAGGGCCTGCCGATCGGCGGGCAGTTCATCGGCCAGGCGTTTCTCGAGGACGAGATGCTCGAGGCGGCGTACGCGCTCGAGCGGGTGGTCCCGGCCACCGAGGAAGCGTGATGGCGGGCGGTTGGGAGACGGTCATCGGGCTCGAGACGCACGTGCAGCTGCGGACCGCCTCGAAGATGTTCTGCGGCTGCTCCGCGGCGTTCGGCGACCCGCCCAACACCAACGTCTGCCCGGTGTGCCTCGGCCTGCCGGGCGCGCTGCCCACGCCCAACGAGCAGGCGCTCAAGCTGGCGGTGCGCGCGGCGCTGGCCCTCGGCTGCACGGTGCATCCCCGCAGCATCTTCGCGCGCAAGAACTACTTCTATCCCGATCTCCCCAAGGGCTACCAGATCTCGCAGTTCGAGCAGCCGCTCGCGACCGAGGGCTCACTGTCGTACCTCTCGCCCGAGCGCGGACTCGCCACGGCCACGATCCAGCGGTTGCACGTCGAAGAGGACGCGGGCAAGTCGCTGCACGACCGCTTCCCCAAGCAGACGGCCATCGACTTGAACCGCTGCGGCGTGCCTCTCATCGAGATCGTCACCGGCCCCGACTTCCGCTCGCCCCAGGAGGCCCGCGCGTACCTGCTGACCTTGAAGCAGGTGCTCGAGTATGCGGGGATCTCGGACTGCGACATGGAGAAGGGGAGCCTGCGGGTGGACGCGAACGTGTCGGTGCGCCGGGCGGGCGACACGGCGCTCGGCACCAAGACCGAGGTGAAGAACATCAACTCGTTCGCGTACGTCGAGAAGGCGCTCACCGTGGAGCGCGACCGGCAGATCGCGCTCTTGGAGGGCGGCGGCGCGGTTCAGCAGCAGACGCTCTTGTACGACTCGAAGACGAACGGCGTGCGGCCGCAACGGAGTAAGGAGGAGAGTCACGATTACCGCTACTTCCCCGATCCCGATCTGCCGCCCCTGGTGCTCACTGAGGAGTTCGTAGCGGAGCAGCAGACACTCCTGCCCGAGCTGCCGGCGAAAAAGCGGGAGCGCTTCGCGGCCCAGTACGCGCTCGGCGTCACTGACGCGGCGGTGCTGACCGCCGACCGCGCCGTGGCGGAGTACTACGAGGCCGTGGTGCACGCGGGGGCGGACGCCAAGGCCGCGGCGAATTGGGTGATGACGGAGGTGCTCGCCGACGCGAAGGATCACGGCGACGGCCTGCGCGTACCGCCCGGCGCGCTCGCGAACCTGATCGGTCTGGTGCGGGGCGGCACGGTGAGCCACCAGGCGGCGAAGCGGGTGTTCGCCGAGGTGGCCGAGCACGGAGGCGAGCCGCGCAACGTGGCTGAGGCGTTGGGCGTCATCCAGGTCGCGGACGCGGGAGTGCTGGCCGCCTGGGTGGGCGAGGTGCTGGGGGCGCACCCGGCCGAAGTGGCGCGCTACAAGAACGGCGAGAAGAAGCTGATGCAGTTCTTCCTGGGCCAGGTGATGAAGACGTCCCGTGGCAAGGCGGATCCGAAACTCGCGCAGCGGGTGCTCGAGGAAAAGCTGCCCTCCTAACCGCTCCGCTCCCGGTCCCGCCACGGCCGCTGCGCCTGAGACTGGCGCCAATACGCGAGGGGCGGCGCCGGCAGCCCGAAGTGCTCCTCGGCCGCCTCGAGCATGCGCCCCGGATCCTCCCGGCCGCCTTCCTGGAGCGCTTCCCGCCGCATCCGCTTGGCCAGCCGCAGCGCCTGATGGCCCGCCGGGTCGAGCCGCCGCGCCGCGGCGTCTTGCTCGCCCAACATCTCCATCAGGTACTCGAACGCCACCGCCATGTGACGCTCCACGTCCTCGTCGGGCAGGTCCCAGCGCGTGTTCTCGAGGATCATCTGGAACGCCCAGCGCCAGCTCTCGCTCTCCGTGAGATGCACCATCCCCCGGAACAGCCGCCGGCTGGTCCGCACGCTGAACAGCGTGGGAGAAATGATGGAATCGAGATGCGTGTCGCTCGGCGTGTGGTCCTGCAGGATCAGCTCCTTGGCAGTGCTCGCGTACGCCGGTCCGAGATGGGTCTCGAACCGGCTCTCCCAGTAGCTGTGCCCCAGCGCTGCGGTGCCGGACGTGAGCAGGAGCTGGCGCGGCACGAAGAAGTTGTGCGCGACGGAGTCGGCCGCGAGGTGCGAGAGGTACCCCAGCCCGAACGCGCGCAGCGGATCGGTGTGGGCGAGGTCGAAGATCTCCTGGCCCACGTGCCAGGCGTGGCAGTGACGCC
Organism: Gemmatimonadota bacterium; assembly: GCA_016880225.1. Lineage (GTDB taxonomy): Bacteria > Gemmatimonadota > Gemmatimonadetes > Gemmatimonadales > GWC2-71-9 > AG41. Next base: position 2,869 of record JAEHDT010000124.1, read on the forward strand.
CCACGGGAGCGTACTTCTTGGCAATGGAGGTGTCGGCGGCGATGTTGCCGTACAGGAAGTCGTACGGGAAGGCGCGCAGCAGGTCGGCGACGAGGGTCGGGAGCTGGTGCAGGTTGGCGAGCACCGACTCGCCGAGGTATACGTGGGTGCCCGGCGTCCAAGCGTGCGCGACGGCGGGGAACAGCGCGACCCCGGCGAGACCCGCCGCGGCCGCCGCGAGCAACCGTTTCCCCTTCAGCGCTTCTTCCCCCGCTTGAGCGTCCGGCGGCCCCACTCGAGCAGGGAGATGCCGCGCCGCACGGTCCGCACGGTCGCCGCCACGTCGAGCACCGTGGTCTCCACCTCTTCCTGGACCACCTCGAACAGGGCATCGAGATCGGCGAGGCGTGCCTGCGCGGCATCCGCCGCCGCGACGATGCGCCCGCGCAGCTCGCGCGACGTCCCCACCAGGCTCTCCGCTTCCGTGCGGATCGAGCCCACGAGCTGGCGCACGTCGCCCACGGCCGGTCCCGCCAGGTCGTTCAGTACCCGCAGGAACGTCCGCACGCCGAGCGCGGCGATAACCGCCGCCAGGGCGATCACGATGGCTGACAGCGCCAGAATCGCGAGTGAAACCCCCGTCACCACCGCCACCCAGGTTGGAATCATCGCGGCCCCTCCACGGGCGCGTTCGCACTAAGCTCGGGCACCGCCGCCGCCGGTGTCAACGGTGCGAGCTTCATCAAAGGCGGCGCGACGAGCTGCGCCGCCGCCACCCCCAGCACGATCGTCGTGAGCATGGCGCCGCCGGTGCCGGAGCCCGCGCCGCCCGCGAGGACGAGAAAGTTCGCTCCCAGCGCGATGGCGGTGAGGCCCTGCGCGATGCCGCCGAGCCCGGCTCCTTGGGGGGAAGAGGGCAGCCGCAGCGCCAGGCGGCCGATGTGCGCGGCGGCCCATGCGGCGGCCACGCGCAGCGCCAGGAAGGCCAGGACGGCGCCGAGGATCCACACGGTGGGCAGCGTCAGCACGGCGCCCGCAACGAGCAGCAGGACGGCATCGAGCGGACGTCCCCACCCGGCGAGAATGCGGCGAACGGCGTGCGGCCGGGGCGAGCGGTTGACGATGAGCGCCGCCGCCAGCATGCAAACCACGAAGGGCGAGAGGCGGGCCGCCCAGCCGATGCCAGCGCCGAACAGCATTGTCGCGAAGAGCGCAAAGCCCGTGTCGGCGGACGCCGACTCACGGCTAAGCGACAGGAACACGAGGGCGACGAGGACGCCGCTGCCGAGGGTCAGGACGACCCACGAGACCACGTCGAGCGCGGCACGGCCCGCCGGCGCGGGGACGCCGTGCAAGGCGAGCGGTATGGCGACGGCGAGGGCGCCGCAAGCGGTTTCGAGGGTCGCGGCGCGCACCAGGCGGCGCGTCACCCGGCGGTGGACGCCAGCCGCGCGCGCGACCAGCGCCACCGCTCCGGGCCCCGAGATTGCCGCCACGGCCCCGAGCGTCAAGATCGCGGGCAGTCGCGGGGTCCAGGCCCGGGCGAGGGCGGGGACGGCGCGGGTGAGGAGCCACGCCGAGAGCGCCACTGCCACGAGCGTCACCCCGGCTGCGAGCCCCGCCAGGACCCAGTCGGAGCGCGCGATGCGCCGCACGACGCGCCACTCGGCTCGGGCGCCGAGCGCGGCGCCGATCCAGCCGATGGCGAGTGCCGTGACCGGTGCCAGCGCATCGAGGGCGGGCCGGCGCAGCAGATCGATCCCGGGTCCCAGGACGAGACCCGCGACGACGAGCGGAGCGCCGCCGGCGAGCAGCACCTCGAAGCTCGTCGAGTGGGGCAACGAGAGGGGGAAACGCGGCAGTCGGGTCGCGAGCAGACCGACCGTGAGGAGTCCCGCGAGGGCGAGCAGCGGACTCAGATGCACGCGGCGAACGTTCGCGCAGGCTTGACCGCGGCGCAAGCCGCGGCATAGCTTGCCTCACCCATGCCTCCGTCCTTCGCGGTCACGGGCGGCCGCCCGTTGAAAGGCACGATCCGTCCCGCCGGCAACAAGAACGCAGCACTCCCCATCCTCGCGGCCACGCTGCTCGCCGAAGGGCCCTGCCGAATCGACAACGTTCCCCACATCCGCGACGTCGAAACCATGCTCGCGCTGCTGGCGCATCTCGGGGCGGCTGTCGAATGGGCCGGCCCGAACAGCGTCGTCGTGGACACCCGGCGCGCCGAGCCGCGGGAGCTCGATCCCGCGTTGTGCGCGCGCATCCGGGCCTCGATCCTGCTCGCCGGCCCGATGCTCGCCCGCTTCGGCCGGGTGAGCCTGCCGCCGCCGGGCGGCGACGTGATCGGGCGGCGCCGCGTGGATACCCCTTTCCTGGCGCTGGAGCAGCTGGGGGCGGAGGTCACCGTCGGGGCGACCTATCAGCTCGAGGCGAAGGGGCTCGTGGGGAACGACATCTTCCTCGACGAGCCGAGCGTGACCGCCACCGAGAACGCCCTCATGGCCGCCGCCCTCGCCCGCGGCACCACCACGCTGCGCAACGCCGCCTGCGAGCCGCACGTCCAGGACCTGGCGCGCTTCCTCGCGGACCTGGGAGCCGGCGTCCGCGGCATCGGCACCAACACCCTCACCGTGGAGGGCGGCGGCCCGCTCCGCGCTGCGGGCTGCACCGTCGGACCGGACCACATCGAGGTCGGTTCGTTCATCGGGCTCGCCGCCGTGACCAACGGCGCGGTCACGATCGACGGCGTGCGGGCCGAGGATCTCCGGTCGATCCTGCTCGGGTTCGAGCGGTTGGGCGTGCGCCCGCGGCTCGACGGCACCCGCCTGATCGTGGACGCCGGTCAGGAGCGGCGCATCCGACCCGACTTGGGCGGGCACGTTCCCAAGCTCGAGGACGGGCCCTGGCCCGCGTTCCCCGCCGACCTGATGTCCATCGCGATCGTCGCCGCCTCCCAATGTGAGGGCTTGCTGCTCGTGTTCGAGAAGTTGTTCGAGTCGCGGCTGTTCTTCGTGGACAAGCTGATCGGGATGGGCGCGCGCATCGTGCTGTGCGATCCCCACCGGGCGGTCATCGCGGGGCCGTCGGCGCTGCACGGGGGCGTGGTGGAGAGCCCCGACATCCGCGCCGGGATGGCGATGCTGCTCGCCGCGCTCGCGGCCCAGGGCGACTCGGTGATTCACAACGTCGGGCAGATCGAGCGGGGCTACGAGCAGATCGACGAGCGGCTGCGGGCGCTGGGCGCGCAGATCGAGCGGCGGGACGATGGACGCTGAAGCCGTCGCCCGCGCCGCGGTCCTGCGGGAAGCCCCCGCGGGGGACTCCGCTGTCCCCCGCATGGAGCTCGCGGAGTGGGCCGAGCGCTACGACGTCGTCGCGGGCATCACTACCCGCGGGCGCGGCTTCTCCCTCGGCCTGTGGAGCGAGGAAAACGTCGGCCAGGTGATGTCGCGCTGGCGCGCCGTGGGCGCGGCGGTCCGCGCGCGGTTCCCGGGCCTGGTCCTCGCGCACCAGGTACACAGCATGGTGGTGCAGTGGCACGCCCAGGCGACCGCGGGCTGGCTCATCCTCGACGGGATAGACGGTCACGCGACCGGCGCGCCCGGCTTACTGCTCACGGTCACCGTCGCCGACTGCGTCCCGGTCTATCTGACGGTGCCCGAGAAGCGCGTCGTCGCGCTGCTGCACGCCGGGTGGCGGGGCACGGTGGGGCGGATCCTGGAGCGGGGTGTGGAGGTACTGAAGCGGGAGGCGTCTGTTCGAGCGTCGGACATCGTAATGCATTGTGGAGTAGGGATTTGCGGCCAGTGCTATGAAGTAGGTTCTGAAGTGCTGTCCCAGTTCAGCGGGCGCGCCGAGCCCGGGCCGGGGCGGCTCGATCTGCGAGCCGTGTTGACGCAGCAGGCACAGGCGCTCGGGCTCGGCCAGATCACGCAGTCGCCGTGGTGCAGCGCGCACGACCGCGCTCAGTTCTTCTCGCACCGTGCCTCGGGGGGACGGGATGGGCGCATGATCGCGTACGCCGGCATGCCGCTCGCTTGACACGCGCGGGCCGCCGGGTAGATTCCGGCCGGTGAAGCGGGCGAAGTTCGGCCCGCGCTTTTTTTTATGCTCTCCGACAGCCTCGTCGAGTCGTTTCGGGCCCGCCTGGCGCCGTTGGGCCTGGATCTGGCCGACCTCAAGATCGGCGGCACGCAGGCTCGGCCGCTCGTTCAAGTGCGCATCGAGTGGCCCTCCCCGCCGGGCGAAGCCGCGCGAAACGTGAGCGTGGCGGACTGCGCTACGGCGAGCCGGGCTCTCGAGGCGTGGCTCGACGCCGACGCACCCCTGGGCCGCCGCTACATCCTCGAGGTTTCGAGTCCCGGCCTGGAGCGGCCGCTGCGCTGGCATCGGCACTGGGTGCGCTTCGTGGGCCGGGACGTGCAGGCGACGGTAGCGGGGCTCGGGCGGGTGCGGGCGCGCATTGTGGCGGTGCCCGACGAGGCCACCGTGGTCCTCCAGCGCGAGGGGGCGGAGCCGCAGCCGGTGCCGCTCGCACGGATTCGCGACGCCCGGCTGGCGGTGGACTGGTGAGACACAACTGAAGACGGATGACCGATGACGACCAATACAACTGATGTCGTATCCGCGATCCGCGAGCTGACGAACACCAAGCAGCTGGAGCGGACCGAGCTGCTCGACCTCCTGAAGGATGGCCTGCACGCGGCGCTGGTGAAGCGCTACGGACCCAACGTGCGCGCCGAGATCGGCATCGACGAGCTCAAGGGCACGATCCGGATCGCGGTGCTGCGCACGGTGGTGGAAGCCGTCGAGGACCCGGCCACGCAGGTCACGCTCGAGGAGGCGCGCTTCGAGGACCCCGACTTCCAGGTGGGAGACGTGCTGGAAGAAGAGGTGCCCTTCGAGGCGTTCGGCCGCACCGCGGTGCAAGCGGCGAAGCAACGCATCATCCAGCGGGTGCGCGAAGGCGAGCGCGCGCGCATCCGCGAGGAGTTCACCGACAAGGTGGGCGACCTCTTGTCCGGTGAGGTGCAGCAGATCGAGCGCGGAAAAATCGTGGTCATGCTGGCGAAGTTCCGCGAGGCCGAGGCGATCATCCCGTATCGCGAGCAGAACCACCGCGAGCATTTCCATCAGGGTGACACGATCCGGGCGGTGCTCAAGCGCATCGAAGAGACGCCCAAAGGCCCGCGGCTCATCTTGTCGCGCGCGGACCCGTTGTTCGTCAAGGCGTTGTTCAAGCTCGAGGTGCCGGAGATCCAGCAACAGGTCGTCGAGATCCGCGCCACGGCGCGAGAAGCAGGGAGCCGCACCAAGATCGCCGTGTCGTCGCGGGACGACTCGATCGATCCGGTGGGCGCGTGCGTGGGGCTGAAGGGGTCCCGCGTCCAGGCGGTTGTGAACGAGCTCGGTGGCGAGCGCATCGACATCGTTCCCTGGTCGCCCGATCCCGAGCGGTTCGCGAAGCTGTCGCTCGCGCCGGCGCGCGTCGCTAAGGTGTTCTCCGATCCCGACACGAAGACGATCCAGGCGATCGTGGACGAGGACCAGCTGTCGCTCGCCATCGGGCGCAACGGTCAGAACGTGCGCCTCGCCTCCGAGCTCACCGGCTGGAAGATCGATCTCTACTCGAGCCGCGAGTGGCTGGAGCGTGGCGGCGAAGGGCCGCTGTTCGCGCCGCTGCCCCCGGTCGAGGAAGAGGCCGCCACCAAGGTCGCGCTGCGCGAGCTCAAGGGCCTGCCGGTGGAGCTGGTGGACGTGCTGGAGCAGGCCGGCCACAAGACGCTGCAGCACATTCTCGACCTGGAGCGCGAGGACGTCGATAAGATCGCCGGGATGACGCCCGAGCTCGCGGACAAGCTCATGGCCTTCCTGAACGAGATGACCGAGGAGGGCGGTGACGAGGAGGCGGCGCCGGGCGCGGTGGACGAAGCCGGCGGCACGGGCGCCGCAGGGGGCGAGGGCGCCGCAAGAAGCTCGAGGGCACCATGTGCCCGTCCTACATGGCCACCCGGGACGAGGAGCACACCACGCGCGGGCGCGCCAACGCGCTGCGGGCGGTGCTGTC
>JAEHDT010000125.1 GCA_016880225.1 Gemmatimonadota bacterium
GTACGGCGCGCCGGCGGATCTGCGCAAAGGCTTCGACGGCCTGAGCGCACTCGTGGCGCAGGGCCTGGACCGCGATCCGTTGTCCGGGGACTGCTACCTGTTCGTGAACGCCAGGCGCAAGCGGGCCAAGGTGCTGCTGTGGGATGGCACGGGGCTGTGCATCTACGCCAAGCGCCTGGAGCAGGGGCGCTTCGCGTGCCTCTGGCGCGACGCCGCGGCGCCGGGCGTGCGCCTGACGATGAGCGAGCTGCACCTGTTTCTCGAAGGCAGCACGCTCGTCGGCCGCGTCGCCCTCTCGCCCGCGCCGTTTGTCGTCGGCGAAATGCAAAAAGATCTTGCTCCGCGTACGTCCCGATGATGTAGTGCGTGTGTGCTGCGGCTCGATCACATCCGTGATGTGGACACGATGCGCCACGTCGCGGTACTCCTCGAGCGGGAGAACGATCGGCTGCACGCCAAGCTGCACACGCTGACGCGGGAGTTGAGCCAGCTGCGCGGCGACGATGCCAGCGCCGCGCAGCGCCAGCTCGAGGCCCTCAAGGAGATCCTGGCCCACCGCGAGCATGCGCTCTTTGGCGCCTCGTCGGAGAAGCGACCCCAGCCGCTGGCGCCCGCGCCAGCCCCCGCCGCTCCGCCTCAGCGTGGCCACGGACCGAAGGCCCAGCCCGCGCTGCCCGTCGTGGACATGGTGTACGAGCTGGCCCCCTCGGATCGTACCTGCGCAGCCTGCGGCGGCGTGCTGCGCGAGATGACCGGCCAGACGGAGGACAGCGAGGAGATCACGGTCGTCGAGCGGCGGTTCGTGATGCTCCATCAGCTCCGGAAGAAGTACCGGTGCACGTGCAACGGCTGCGTGGAGACCGCGCCGGGGCCGCTCCGGCTCACGACGCGTCCGGACCGGCGGGGGCGGCGCTACTCGGCGGACTTCGCCATCGAGGTCGCCATCGGCAAGTACCTCGATCACCTGCCGCTGGAGCGCCAGGTGCGGATGATGCGGCGCGAGGGGCTGGCGATCGACTCGCAGACGCTGTGGGACCAGCTCGAGGCGGCGGCCACGATCCTGCAGCCGACCTATGAGGCTTTGCGCCAGCACGTGCAGGCCGCGCCGGTGATCGGCGCCGACGAAACGTGGTGGCGGGTATGCGTGGGGCCGGCTGGCAAACGCTGGTGGGCCTGGAGCCTCACGAGCGAGACGGCCGTCACGTACACGATTCTGGAGAGCCGGTCGCAGGAGGCCGCACGTCAGGTGCTCAACGGCTACCGCGGCATCGTCATCGCCGACGGCTACGGCGCCTACGAAGCCCTGGCGCGGGCGGGACCCCGCTTCACGCTGGCCCATTGCTGGGCCCACGTGCGGCGCAAGTTCGTCGAGGCGGAGCCGCACTACCCGGGGCCGTGCGCGGAGGTGCTCGATCTCATCGGGCAGCTCTACGCGGTGGAGCGGGAGTGCCCCGCGCGGGTGGGCGCCGCGGACGACGCCGAGCATGCCGACCTGCGGCAGCGGCGCGCTCACCTGCGTGCCGAGCGGTCGGCACCACTGGTGGCAGCGATCCGCACCTGGGCGCAGGTGCAACGCGCGCTGCCGGAGAGCAGCCTCGGCAAGGCGATCGCCTACATGCTGGGGCTATGGCCGGGGCTTGTGCGGTTCCTCGGAGACCCGCGCATCCCCCTCGACAACAACGCCACCGAGCGCGCGCTCCGCGGGATGGTCATCGGCCGCAAGAATCACTACGGCTCCCGCTCCCGGCGCGGGACCGAGGTCGCCGCGCTCTTCTACAGCCTGATCGAGTCGGCGAAGCTGTGCGGGGTGGAGCCCAAGGCGTACCTGCTGCGGGCCCTGCGGGCCACCCTGGCCACGCCCGGCACCGTCACGCTACCGCACACGCTGACCCCCTGAGCTCCCCGGTCGCGCGCCCGCGCCCCGGCGCCCACGACGGGGAATCGCGAGGAGTTACAGTCCATCTACACTCAGGCGGACACCTTCGAGGCCTTGAAGGACATGGTCCGAGACGCTGTTCGCTGCCATTTCGAGGATGCGGCCCGCCCTCAGCTCATCCGGCTGCACCTTGTCCA
>JAEHDT010000126.1 GCA_016880225.1 Gemmatimonadota bacterium
GCCACGCGGCGCGCGCCGCCCGAAAGTGCGCCGGCGATCCGCTCGGCGGTGCGCCTCAGGCCCCCGACCCCGAATTCTACAAGACGCTCGCCAAAGCGTTCGAGGAAATCGCCGCGGGGCTGGAGGCGCTGGGCAAGCCGGAGTGAGCTACATCCGCACGCCCGATGCCCTCGCCGACGCCGTCGCGGCGCTCGAGCGAGAGCCGCTCGTGGGCGCCGACACCGAGGCCGCGAGCTTCCACCGCTACCGCGACCGAATCTTCCTGATCCAGCTGGCCAGCGCCACTCGTACGGAGATCATCGACCCCCTCGCGCTCACCGATCTCTCGCCGGTGGGGCGGCTGCTCGCCAACGCCCGAGTCGAAAAGATCTTTCACGACGCCGACTACGATCTGCGCATCCTCGATCGCGACTACGGCTTCCGCGCCCGGCGCCTGTTCGACACACGGATCGCGGCACAGCTCACAGGCGAGCCGGCCGTCGGCCTCGCGGCCTTGCTCGAAAAGTACGCGGGCGTGAAGCTCGCCAAGGAGCACCAGAAAGCGGACTGGTCGCGGCGCCCACTTCCCGCCGCGATGCTCGCGTACGCCGCGGCCGACACGGCGCACCTGACGGAGCTGCGCGAGCGATTGCGGACACGGCTCACGGCACTCGGCCGGCTCGGCTGGGCGGAGGAGGAATTCACGCGACTCGAAGACCTGCGCTGGACCGGGGCCGCCGACCGGGCGGAAGCGTTCCTGAGGATCAAAGGAGCGAAGGCGCTGCCGCCGCGCCAGCTCGCGGCGCTGCAAGAGCTCTACAACTGGCGCGAGGCGCTCGCGGAGGAGCAGGACCGGGCCACGTTTCGCATCATCGGAAATGAGGCCCTGCTCGCCGTGGCCAAGGCCCTCCCCCGCGCGCCCGCCGACCTCGCGAACCTGGCGGGGCTGCCCCGGTCACTCGCGGAACGCCACGGTGCCGCGCTGCTCGAGGCGGTGGGCCGCGCCCTGCAGACCCCGGAGCGGGACCTGCCGCGCCCGGAGCGTCCCGCGCGTCAGCGCAGGGATCCGGCGGCGGAGGCGCGGGTCGAGCGCCTCAAGGCCGTCCGCAACCGCGTCGCCGCGGAGCTGGGGCTCGATCCCGGAGTGCTGTGCGGGCGCTCGACGCTCGAGGCCGTGGCCCGCTCCGAACCCCTGCCTACAGACCGCGCCGGGCTCGCCCGGGTGGGCGAGCTCCGGCGCTGGCAGATCGACGTGCTGGGAGACGCGCGACTCGGGGCGCTCGGCTAGAGCCCCATCAGCGCCCGGACCTTGGGGTCCATGCGCTCGGGCGTCCAGTACGGCTCCCATACGATCTCGATGTCCACATCCGTCACGCCCTCGAGCCCTCGCAGCACGCGGTAGGCGTCGTTCGTGATCATCGGACCGGCGGGACAGCCGGGCGACGTAAGCGTCATCTTCACGCGCACCTCGCCGCCCGCGACCTCGACGTCGTACACGAGGCCGAGGTCGACGATGTTCATGTCGAGCTCCGGATCCTTCACCTGCCGGAGCGCGTTGCGCGCTGCCTCTTCGGTGAGCGCCACGGGCGCCGCCATCACCAACTCCTCTCCGCCGTCTCCCGTCATCCGAACCTAGTCGGCCGCGTAGCCCCGCACCAGACAGCGGCGTCGCGCGGCGAGCCGGGCGTACAGCCACCGCGCCGCCGGTCGCACGCCAGGCAGCTCGAAGGCCCGCGCCAGCCACCCTTTCCCCGAAACCAGCCGGAGGAGCTCGGGGACCGCGTCGGCCCCGGCGAACACGCGGCCGTCGGGCAACACGAGGTGCATCGCAGCCGCGAGGGCCGGCAGCGGAATTCCGAACCCCGCCACGCGCGCCCGATCCTGGAACGGGACCACCGCGAGCCGGTGTTCCCGGTCCCACTGCCGCACGTGGTCGACGCACTGCCGGCAGACACCGCAGTCGCCGTCATAAATCAACGTGGGCCGCTCAGGGTGCATCGGCAGCCCGAGCGGCCGCATCGGACACCGCAGCGCGCACCTGCTTGAGCAGGGTGAACGGGCGGTGGGCGCGTGGCACGTACGCCCGGTTCGTGAGCAGAACCACGAACAAGTCGCGATCGGGATCGATCCACAGCGACGTCCCCGTCCACCCGGTATGCCCGTAGCTCCGGGGGCCGAACAAGGTCCCGGCGCTCGACACCTGCTCCCCGGTCGGCAGGGCCTGCCAGCCGAGCGCGCGGGCCTCGGCGCCGCGCCCGAAATCCGCCGCCTTGGCCGTGAACAGCCGGACGGTTTGGGCCGAGACGAGCCTGCCGCCGCCCGGCAGCCGCCCCTCGCGCAACATGAACTGCGCGAACCGGGCGACGTCTGCCGCGGTGGCGAACAGTCCGGCGTTGCCCGATACGCCACGCAGCTTGAAGGCGCTGCCGTCGTTCACGCTGCCCGCCACCGGATGGCCGTGCCACACGCCGGTGGGCGCGATGCGGGCGCGCCACCGCGCCGGCGGCCGAAACAGCGTTTGCTGCAGGCCGAGGGGCGCGAAGATCTCGCGCGCCGCGAACGCGTCGAGCGGCTCGCCGGTCACGCGGCGGATCACCTCCCCGAGCAGAATCGCGTTCAGGTCGCTGTAAATCACGCGCGTGCCCGGAGCGACGCGGGGCGTCTCGCGCAGCACCCGCTCCATGAGGGCCGCGCTGTCCGGAATCGCCTTGAGCTCGGGGTCCGGGATGTCGGCGCGGAGCCCCGACGTGTGCGTGAGGAGCTGGCGGATCGTGATGTCGGCGGTACCGGCACCGCGGAGCTCCGGGAGATAGGTCGCGACGGTCGTCTCGAGCCGCACCGCGCCGCGCTCCACGAGCAGCATCAGCGCGGTCGTGGTCGCGACCACCTTGGTGAGCGAGGCAAGGTCGTACAGCGTGCTATCCGGATCCACGGCGGGGCTCGACGCCGACCAGGTGAGATGCCCGTAGCCCTTGGCGAACAGGATGGTATCGTGACGCCCGACCACCAGTGCTCCACCCGGATAGGCGCCGCGCCGCATGCCGTCCTGCACGAGCGGATCGAAGGTCGCAGCGTCGAAGGCCGCCGCTCTTGCCGGCGCGGACCCCGCTTGTGCGGCCTGCACGACCAGCAGGTACAGGGCCGCTAGCACCACACGCCCGGAATCCGCCGGCTGCAGGCCGCGCAGCAGCCGTCCCCGTCGAGTCGCCGCCGCTTGATCACGTAGCCGTAGCGCTCGATCAGCAGCTCGCCGCAGTCCGGGCACCAGGTGTGTTCCCAGCGGCCGACTCGGCCGGGCAGGTTCCCGGCATAGATGAACTTGAGGCCCGCGGCCGCTCCGATTTCGCACGCCCGCACGAGCGTGTCGGCGGTCGTGTCGTCGGGATCGGTCATGCGGTAGTCCTTGTGGAACGCCGTCACGTGCCAGGGGATCTCGGGCGACACCGACGCTATATACTCGGCGGCGCGGCTGAGCTGCGCCTCGTCGTCGTTGAACCCCGGCACCACGAGCGTGACGATCTCGAGCCAGAACCCGCGCTCGTGCACCATCCGGATGGCATCGAGCACGTGCTGCAGCACGCCGCCGAGCTCGCGGTAGCGCCGATCGTCCATCGCCTTGAGGTCGATCTTGTAGCAGTCGGTCCAGGGGCGGATATAATCGAGGACCTGGGGGGTCGCGTTGCCGTTGGAGATGAACGCGGTCTTCAAGCCGTGCGGGCGGGCCGCCCGGAACACGTCCACCGCCCACTCCGCCGTGATGAGCGGCTCGTTGTACGAGGAGCCCACCAGCCTCGCGCCCCGGCGCAGCGCGAGCTGCACGAGGCCGTCGGGAGTGGCGTCGGTCGGGAGGACGCCCGCGGCGTCGTCGCGCAGTGCCTGGCTCGTCAGCCAGTTCTGGCAGTACCCGCAGTGAAAGTCGCACCCCAGCATGCCGAACGTGAGCGTATCGGAGCCGGGAAGCGCGTGGAAGAACGGCTTCTTCTCCGTCGGGTCGCACTGCAGCGCCGCGACGTAGCCCGCCGGGACGTACAGCGTGCCCTCTTTATTGAACCGCACCTTGCAGATCCCCCGGCGGCCGGGCTTCACCAGGCAACGATGGCCGCAGGCGAGGCAGCGGACGGCGCCGTCGGAAAGCTTCTCGATGAGCTCGCCCTCGCGCACCCGCGCGTCGAGCGCCTGGGCGAGGGTGGCGGCGCCGCCGTCCGGCGGAGGGGGCGTGTGGGTCAGGAAGGAAACGATTGCGCGCTGCATCATGAAGCCCGTCGAGTGCGCTCCTTCCTCAATATAGCGAGGCACACCGCGGCTTCAGCCGCCCACGCGCAGCGTGCCGGGCGCGAGGTCGTACAGCAGCAGCACCGTCGCGATGTCGCGGGGCGAGAGGTCGCGCACCTTGGGCTGGGCGTACATGAGGTCGCCCTGATCGGGGGAATGGTCCAGGCCGAGCAGGTGACCGATCTCGTGCATCGCCAGGACCCGGACCTCGTCAGGCCCGAGCGGCTGGCCCTTGGGATCGAACGTCGCGAGGGTGATGGTACCGTCGGTCAGCCGTCCCTCGTCGTCCCACTGCAGGTCGGTCTCGCCGGCGCGCTCGCCCTCGAACTGGATGCGCCAGTGAAACCGCACCTCGGCCGAGGCGGAGTCGGCGTCGAGATCGAACCGCACGGGGACGCCGGCTTCCTGCCAGCGCTGGAACGCGGCGCGCACGCCATCGAGAAAGGCCGGTTGGAAGTTCGCGACCGGGGCGCCGGCGAGCCACACGCGCACGGGCGAGGAGGTGCGTCCGTCCCAGCGGTGCAGGGCCGAGTCCGAGCTGGCGGCGAGGATGTCGTTCAGATAGGTGAGTCCGGCGCTGGCGCGGATGCGTCGCCGGATCTCCGA
>JAEHDT010000127.1 GCA_016880225.1 Gemmatimonadota bacterium
CGTCGCATCTTGCCCGCGATCGTCGCCAGCACGTAGTGACCGTTCTCGAGCAGGACGCGGAATGTCGTATTGGGCAGCACCTGCTCCACGGTGCCGTTGATCTCGATCGCTTCTTCCTTCGCCATGGCGTGTGCCCGCGTGGGGGGGAAACGAAAGGCGGGACCGGCGCATTGGCCAAGTCCCGCCTTGACTACGCTCTGGGGAAGGGTAGCGGCGCGGTACGACGAAGTCAAACTAGGTTTATCGCATGGAATACACGCGCCTGGGCTCGAGCGGCCTCAGCGTCTCGCGCATCTGTCTCGGCTGCATGAGCTACGGCGCGCCGAGCTGGCGTCCCTGGGTGCTCGACGAGCGGGCGGCGCGGCCGTTCTTCCGTCGCGCGGTCGAAGCGGGGATCAATTTCTTCGATACCGCCGACATGTACTCGCTGGGCGTGAGCGAGGAGATCACGGGCCGCGCGCTCTCCGAGCTCACGCGACGCGACGAGGTCGTCCTCGCCACCAAGCTGTTCTTCCCGATGGGCCCCGGCCCCAACATGGCCGGGCTGTCGCGCAAGCACGTCGTGCAGGCGTGCGAGGCGAGCCTCAAGCGGCTGGGCATGGACGCGATCGACCTGTATCAAATCCACCGGTTCGACCCTGCGGTGCCGCTGGACGAGACCCTCGAGGCGTTGAACGACCTTGTGCGCGCGGGCAAGGTGCGCTACATCGGCGCCAGCTCGGGCTCCGCATGGCGCCTGGCGCGGGCCCTGTCGCTGTCCGAGCGGCGCGGCTGGGCGCGTTTCGTCTCGATGCAGAACCACTACAACCTGCTCTACCGCGAGGAGGAGCGGGAGATGATCCCACTGTGCCTCGATGCCGGCGTGGGCCTGATACCCTGGAGCCCCCTCGCCCGCGGCCTGTTGGCGCGCGCGCGCCCGGGCGACGCGCAGGTGCGGAGCGGCGGCACGACCCGGGCCGAAAGCGACGACTACTCTCCGCGGTTGTACGATCACGCGAGTGACTGGGACGTGGTGGACGCCGTGCAGCGGGTCGCGCAGGCACGCGGGGTCGCGATGGCCGAGGTAGCGCTGGCGTGGCTGCTCGGCAGGCCCGGGGTCGTGGCGCCGATCGTGGGCGCGACCCAGCTCGAGCACCTGGAAACGGCCCTGCGGGCGCTCTCGTTGAAGCTCACCCAGGAAGAACAGGGCAGCCTCGAAGCGCCCTACCAACCTCACGCCGTGCGGGGCTTCACGGCCTGAGGCCGGTCAGTCCCCGGGGAGCCCGAGGACGCGCCGGGCCAGGCGGAGCACGACGGGCGTCACGTCGGCGGGCGTGCGCCGGCTGCCCGCCAGGGTGTCGAAGCTGTGGAAGCCGGTCAGCATGTATAGCGCGTCGATCGTCTCTTCGAGCGCCCGGGCCGTTGGTCGGCCGTCGGGCCGGCTCAGCCGTCCCACGATCACCCGCAGTCCCCGGCGGCGCCGCTCCTCGCGTGCGAAGACCGCTCGCCCGAGGCCCTTGTCCAGAGCGGCCAACGCCCGCATGCGTCGGTGGATCGCCCGGTGCACCGTCCAGAAGCGGCCGAAGGTCGCGACGAATCGGGCTAGCGCCTCCTCGGGATCGGGCTGTCGGAACGCGTCTGCCAGGTCCCACATGCCGCCCCGCGCGGCCATGTCGTCGAACAGCGCTTCCAGGAGCTTGGGTCGCGAGCCGAACTGGTGGTAAACGGTCGCGCGTGTCACACGCGCGCGCCGGGCCACCGCCTCGATGCTGAACTCGGCGCTCCCGGCGAGCAGCAGGGCGCGGGCGGCCGCCAGCGTGCGGGCCCGCGTGCGGTCGACCGCCGCCTGGCGGCGGCCCAGGTGGTACGGGCGGGGAGTCACGAGCCTGTCGGGAACAATTTAAGTATACGCTTCGTATAGTCAAATAACTTCCACCCGAGGTGGCTCGTGGTCTGGCTACGGCTGGTGCACATTCTCGCAGGCGGGTTCTGGGTCGGCGCCGTGGTATTCGTTGCCGCATTCCTCCTGCCCGCCGCGCGGACGGCGGGCCCCGACGGGCGTCGCTTTCTGGGCGGGCTCATGCGGCGTACGGGGCCGGTCTTCGGGATCGCGATGCTCCTGACGGTGATCTCGGGCCTGATCATGTACGGTCGCCTCTCGGCCGGCTTCAACCGGCTGTGGGTCACGTCGCGGCCTGGGCTGGCGCTCGCGCTGGGCGGCGTCGCGGCGGTGCTCGCCGCCGCGGTCGGCGGGGCGGTGGACCGACCGGTGCGCGTACGAATGGCCGCCCTGTCGAAAAGCGTCGAGGCGCAGGGCGGCGCGCCCACCGCCCAGCAGGCGCAGGAGCTCGCCGCCCTGCAGGGGCGCATCGAGCGTGGCGCGTGGATCGTCGCGGCGCTGCTCGTCATTGCCGCGGGCGCCATGGCCGTGGCGCGCTACCTCTAACCGGTCAGCCCCCGCCCGCTATCTTCCCGGCCACGGGCCGTCAGGACACGAGACAGGGGGCGCGATGAACCAGGCCGATAACGATCGGCGAATCGACTACATCGAGTTCGGGGCGACCGACATCGGACGCACCAAGCAGTTCTACCAGCAGGTGTTCGGCTGGCGGTTCCAAGACTACGGACCGGATTATACGAGCTTCCAGGACGGCCGCCTCAGCGGCGGGTTCACGAAGGACGCTCCCGTGCGGCCGGCCAACCCGCTGGTCGTGCTCTACGCGACCCGCCTGGAAGAAATCGAGGCGAGCATCAAGCGGGCGGGCGGGACGATCGTGCGTGCGACCTTCCCGTTCCCCGGCGGCCGCCGGTTCCACTTCAGCGACCCGAACGGCAACGAGCTGGCGGTGTGGACCGACCGCTAGACGGGGCGCCTCAGCCGCTCGCGCCCGTGTAGCGCTTCAGCGCGGTGCGCCACAGCACGCGCGCCAGCGCGAACACCACCCCGGCGACGACGGCGGCGAGCAGGGCGCTTCCAGGCCGCAGCCGGCCGGTGAGCGCCGAGGCCGGGATCGTCGTCGTCCACGCGATGGGGATGAGGTACACGAACAGGAACCGCAGCGCCCCCGGGTAGGCGGAGACGGGGTAGCGCGCGCCCTCGTAGACGGCGTCGAACAGCACCGCGATGTTCTCGACCGACACGAACCAGAACGCCAGGCTCATGAGCGCGACCCAGATGGCGTACACGACGACGGCGGCGGCCGCGAGCGTCAGGCCGAATGTCGCGACCTGCGCGAGCGACGGCACCCGATGCAACCGGTGGAGCGCGTAGGCCGCGAGCGCGAGGCCGAGCACCACGTCCGCGAAGCGCCAGATGTCGAGGCGGCGGAAGGAGACGAAGGCCTGGGGGTCCACCGGCTTCACCAGGACGAGGTCGAGCTCGCCGCTCCGCACCTCGCCGGCGAGCTGGCCGATGCCGGGCCGCAGCACGGCCTCGATCACTCCCGTCAGGGCGTTGAACACGCCGAGCAGTACGACGATCTCCCAATAGTCCCAGCCGCCGAGCGCGGTGGTGTGACGGAAGAAGAGGGCCAACGTGAGCAGCGCGGTGGCCATGTAGAACACCGTGCCCAGCACGCTCGCCACGAAGTTGGCGCGGTACTGGAGCTCCTCGGCAAGGTTCAAGCGCCAGAACGCGGCCAGCATCCGCATGGGGTTCATCCGCCGACGGCGCCGTACTTGCGGATCCCGCGGGTCCACACGACGCGGTACGCCGCGATCCACACCCCCAGCCACACGATCTGCCCCGCGAGCCCGCGCAGCACCGCGTCGCTCCCGTACACCGCGCCGGTGAGGAGCTCCACGGGAAACGCGAGCATGTAGCGGAACCACAGCACCCCGGCCACGCCCGCCACGGCGGGGGGGAGCAGCGACAGCGGCGCGATCCGGCCCGCCAGGAACAGCGATACGCCCGCGTGCAGCTCCATGATCGCGGTGGCACGCGTGGTCCAGAACGCGAGCAGTCCGGTGGTGAAGCTGATGAAGAACCGCATCGCGGCCGCGAGCAGGACGGCCACGGCCGTGACGGCCCACCGTCCCGGGGCGAGCGGCAGGCGCACCGCGGGCCACGCCGCTGCGGCGATGAGCCACACCACCAGGATGACGCTCGCCGTGCGCGCCTTGTAGGCGATGTTGTCGGCCACCGCTTCGTGCGCGGGGTGCAGCGGGCGGGCGAGCCGGAAGTTGAGCTCTCCCTCGCGGATCCAGCGGTCCAGGTACCAGGAGTCCCACGCGATCGTGAGCTGGTTGACGAGCATGACGGCGAAGAAGTAGCGGGCGAAATCGGCGCGCGCGTACCCACCGATCCGCCCGTCCCCGGCGATCGCCCACCAGATGCCGAGCGCGATGGTGGGCTCGGTCACGCCCCACAGCATCCACAGCACGATCGACGCCCGGTACTGGAGATCGATCAGCCAGGCGTTGCGGATCAGCGCACCGTAGCGCCGCGTCCAGCTCATGTGCCTTCCTCCTCGAGCCCCTGCGCGAAGGCCCGCCGGATCACTTCCTCGATCGGGGGATCTTCGATGGAGAGGTCGGCCACGGGCAGCGCGGCGAGGATACGCGCGCTCGTCGCTGGCGCCTCGTCGCGCGGCACCTCGAGCACGGCGTTGGGAAAGCGGAAGCTCTTCACTTCGCCGAACGCGGCGAGCGTCTCCGCGTCGACGCGTCCGCCGTCGCCACCCCCGAGCACCAGCTCGATCCGCTTCATGCGGGTGATCCGCGCCACGAGTGCGCCGAGCGCGCCGTCGTACAGCAGCCGGCCGCGATTGATCATCAGGACCCGCGACGCGAGCGCGGTCACGTCCTGCATGTAGTGGGACGTGAGCAGCACGGTGGCGCCGTGGCGGTCCCGGTACTGGATCAAGAAACGACGGATCGCTTCCTGGGCGGTGACGTCGAGCCCCAGGGTGGGCTCGTCGAGGAACAGGAGCGGCGGGCGGTGCAACAGCGACGCCGCGAGCTCGCACTTCATGCGCTCCCCCAGCGACAGCTGCCGGACCGGTTTCTCGAGCACCTCGGTGAGCTCGAGCAGACCGACCAGCTCCGCGAGCCGCTCTCGATACTCCGCCTCGCCGATGTCGTAGATGGCTCGGTTGAGGAGGAACGTCTCCTCGGGCGGCAGGTCCCATACGAGCTGCTGGCGGTTGCCGAGCACGAGCGCGAGGCGCCGCTTGCACTCGGGCCCGCCGGTCCACGGGGTGAACCCGGCCACCTCGGCCCGCCCGCTCGTCGGGTACAGGAGTCCGGTGAGCATCTTGAGCGTCGTGGTCTTGCCGGCGCCGTTCGGGCCCAGGAACGCGACGATCTCTCCCGGCTCGATCGCGAACGTCACGTCGCGCACGGCCTGCACGTCGCGGTTGCGCGGGCGCACCAGCGCCTGGACCGCGCCCTTCATGCCCGGGTCGCGCACCTTGACGCGAAACGTCTTGGTGAGGCGCTCGGCGGTGACGACGGGTGCCATAGGTGCAGGAAATCTACCCCGCAACATCTGGCGCCTTCGAGGGTGCTCCTTAGCTTGGAGCGTCCGAGGAGGCGCGCATGGCCGGACGGGGGATTCCGATCACGGTGAAGCTGCCCTTGCTCATCGGCGGCCTGGTCGTGGTCGTGACGGCGATCTATGGCGGGGCGACGTACCAGACGGTTCGCCGCTCCACCGCTGCGGCGGTGTCGGGGCGGCTCGGCACGGTCGTGGACCAGCTGGCCCTCACCCTCAGGGCGTCGCGCGGTCAGCTCCTGGCGGCGACCCGCACGGTCGCCGACAGCGCGGCGGTCAGGGCGTACGTCTTGCACCCGGGAGATCGGCTGCGCGCCGCCGCCGCCGCGGCGCTGCGGCCCACCGGTGTCCTGGCACAACAGGTGGCCGCCGTCGAGCTGTGGAGCACCGACCGGCGCCGGTTGCTGGCGGTCGGCGACGCCGATCGCTGGGGCGATGTGGTCGCAGCGGCGGAGTTGCTGCAGCAGGCCGCCGGCACGGACTCCGGGGCCGTCGGGCCGTTTCGCGCGGCCGGGGACTCGATCGCGTATCCGGTTGCCGCCCCGGTGGTGACGGGCGGGCGGACGAGCGGCTACGTCGTGCAGTGGCGTCGCATCGCGTCGAGCCCCGACACGCGGGAGCAGAACAGTCGGCTCAACCGGCTGATCGGTTCCGACGCCCATCTGTTCATCGGAGACACGTCGGGCGGCGTCTGGACCGACGTCAGTCGGCGCGTCCCGCCCCCGCCGGCGCCGGTCACGCACCGGAGCGGCGTGGTCCGCTACGACCGGCCCGGCGCCGGACCGGTGCTCGCGGCCGCCCGGTTGGTGCCCCAGACGCAGTGGGTCGTCCTGGTAGAGTTTCCGGCCGCCGCCGTGTCCGCTCCCGCGCGCCAGTTTCTCGGCCGCCTCATCTTGATCGGCGCCTTCATCCTCGTGGTCGGACTCGGCGCCGCCTGGGCGGCGGCTCGCACCGTCACCGGGCCCTTGGCCCGGCTGACACGAACCGCCGAAGCGGTGGCGGCGGGCGACTACTCACAGCCGGTGACGGAGCGGCCGCGCGGCGACGAGCTCGGGCGTCTGGCCGCGGCGTTCGACGTCATGGTGGCGCACGTGCGCGAGTCGCAGCAGCGTCTGGAGGAGCGAGTGCGCGCGCGCACCGCGCGATCGTGCGCAAAGCGATGGAGCGGATGGGCGGCAGCTCCGGCGTCGTGTCGGAGCCGGGCGGCGGCAGCCAGTTCTGGATCGAGCTGCCGCGGGCGAGTTGAGCCCCGCGACTCCGCTCGCTA
>JAEHDT010000128.1 GCA_016880225.1 Gemmatimonadota bacterium
CCCTCCACGTAGGGCATCACGTAGTACAGGAGACCGTCGGCTTCCCCGGAGTCGTGCAGCGGCAGGATGTGCGGATGCGTCAGCTTGGCGGCGGTGTCGATCTCACGCAGGAAGCGCTCCGGCCCCAGGGCCGCGGCCAGCTCCGGGCTGAGAACCTTGAGGGCAACCGACCGGTGGTGTTTCCGGTCTTGCACTAGAAACACGGTCGCCATTCCGCCCCGGCCGAGCTCTCGTTCGATGGTGTAGCGCTCGGGGAGTACCGCTTGGAGGCGCTCCTGCAGACTGCCCATGGAGCGCAAAGATACGGCGACGGTCGGCGGGCGGCGACCTTACAGTGTCTTCAAGAACGCCACCACCGCCGCCCGCTCCTCCGCCGTCAACGTGCGGAAGCGCTCGCGCGCACGCGCCGCCTCTCCGTTGTGCAGCTCGATCGCCTGTTCCAACGTCGTCGCCCGGCCGTCGTGCAGAAACCGGGTCATGAGTCGCACGCCCATCAGGGGCTCCGTCCGAAACTCTGACGGGGTCGCGTTCGCGAGGCAGATGTCGGCGAGCTCGGGACCCATGTCGTGCAGCAGGAGATCGGTGTAGGCCGCGACCGTGCGGTGCGCCAACGCGGGGATCGGGCTGTCGCCCGTGCGGAGCGCCGCTACGTGGCACGCCGCGCAGCCGATGCTGTCAAACGCGGCGCGTCCCTGGCGTGCCTGACGATTCAGCTTGAGCGGGGAAGGGGGCGCGAGCAACCGCACAAAGAAATCCACGAGATCGATCGTCTCGCGCGAGATCTCCGGCTCCGGTGTGGGGTCGGTCCCGGGCGGGAAGGGCCTCCCACCGAAAGTGCCCTCGTCCAATGCGACGGGATTCGTGACGCCCTGCTCGGCGGCCGTGGCGCCGTCGTTGAACTCGCGCAGCGTCGGCACCAGGGCCTTGCGGCCGAAACGTCCCACGCGGCCGTCGAAGAACCGGTTGGGGCGGCCGGAGATGCCGTCATGGTCCCGATCGTCGGGGTCGGCACGCGAGAGGATCTCTGAATCGGGGACCGCGTCGAGGAGACCGAACCCGAAGATGTCGGGCGAGCTGCGACCGGCGATGGCCGTGGCCTCGGGGGGCACCGGCTCACTGTCAATGCCGACGGCGGCCCGTAATGCCGGCGTAACGCGCTGTTGGAATACGGGGCCGCCGAGGGCGACCAGCTCGTCACACGGACGCGTGCCGGCAGGCGGTGTCGGGTGGAAGGCCGCGGCGTGCCGCTCGATCTCGTCTCCCGCGCCGCCCGCGACCGGCTCCTCGTGACACTCCGCGCATCCGTCGGCATTGAACAGGGGTCCGAGCCCTGTCGCGGGAGTGAAGATGTTATCGAACGCGACCCGGCCGCTGTCGAACCGGGCCCGCTCCGCTTTCGACAAGCCGGGAACGGGATCGCCCGGGCGGGGCGGCCGGCGGCACGCCGTCGACAGGGCGCCGAGTGTGACAACGGCAAACCACACCGCTAGGCGACCGCTCATGGCGTTCCCTCCGCGCCCGTCTCCATGCGCCCGATGCGCTCGATCGTGTACGCGCGATAACCCCCCGGCTGGCCGCCGTAAGACACGCGGACGATGTCGCCCGGAGCGAGCTGGCTCAGCGTCACGGCGGCGCCCCGCGCCATCA
>JAEHDT010000129.1 GCA_016880225.1 Gemmatimonadota bacterium
AACCGGAGGGTGCCCGGAGCACCGGATTGGTCATCCGCTGCGCAGCGCTAACGAGCTCTGCCTGTTGTGATTGGAAGGTGCTTTGCGGGAGTGTTTGCCGCAGGGCCCAGCCGCTTCCCCTGTACGTGCATCAGGCGCCCGAGTACCTCCGACTCAGTCTGTTGCGATCGGCGCCGTCGCCTCAGCCCCGCATCGCCGCCGCGACAACCCCCGGCACCCGCGCCCAGCTCGCCCGCTCCTCGAGATAGGAGAGCCGGCGCAGAACCGTGTGAGCGGTCCGATGGCTCGGGAACGTCGCGGGCTTGGGCACGACGGTCAGCGGGTGCCGCAGCACCACCTTCTCGATCCGCTCGAGCATCGGGGTGTTGTGGACCCACCCGCTGCCGCTTTGGATGTCGGCGGGAGTCGAGCCGGGATAGGCGCCCCAAGGCGGGCTGCCGAAGGAGAAGGAGAGCCCGGTCCAGCTGTTCACGGTCACCGTCCCGTAATGGAGCCGCGCGATCGCCTGCTCGACGGCGTCGGCGATCCGGGGATCCTTGAGGGCCCTCGGATGCACCACTAAGTCGGCTGAGAGCGTCCCCCACAGGCGGTTGTTGGCGAACTCTACGGCGCGGTTCAGGAACTCGACGGGGTCGTCGCTGCCGACCTCGGTCTCCGACAGGATCGAACAGAACGGCTCGGTGGAGAATGCCGGTTCGCGCAGATCGGTCGCGTCGAGGCCGGGGATGAGCGTCCACGGCAGTTGCCCCGGACCGGCCTGCCCAATCTTGCGCAGCTGCTCCCGTCCCTCGGTCAGCCGGCGCCAGCGCTCCTCGGCGCCGGGATAGTAGGCGAGCCGCACCGGCGCCGTCGCAAGTGCCCGCTCGATGTCGCCGAGCAGCGTCGGGCGCCGCGCCCACCCTTTCGGCGTCACCAGCATCTTCGCCGAGTTGCAGTTGAACGAGGCGTTCTGCGTGACCGCTCCGGCGATGCCTTCGGCCTGAAACGCCAACTCCTGATCACGATAAGGCCCGGGAACGACGAGCACCGGCGACACGTTGCCGAGCTCGGCGGTGATGGGCTTGCTCACGAGGGGGGCGTTACGCGCCTTCCGCGTCTCCCGCTCGGTGCCGGGCGGGCCCCACACGATCTTGTCGAAGGTGCGGTCGGAGCCGGTGAGGTGAATCTCGTCGATCCCGGCGTGATGGATCAGATACGCGCCCTCTTCCGCTCCTCCGTACGCCACCGCCAGAAAGTTCCGGCGAATCGCTTCGGCGAAAGCTTCTTCCAGGATCGGTCCCAGGTACGCGTTCACCGGGTTCATCTTCAGCAGGCAGACCTTTCCCTCGTTGAAGAGCTTCGTGATCACATCCATCGCCGGAATCGCGGCGAGGTTCCCCGCGCCGAGTACCAGGACAGCCCGCCCGTCGTGCCCGTGACCCCGGTAAAAGCCCGCCCGGGCCTGGTGCATGTCGTGCTCGGTTATTCGTGCCTCGCAATGGACATCGACCGTGATGCCTGCGAACAGCACCCCGTCGATCCGGTTCGCAGGGAAGACCCGCACCGCGAGGCGTCCGTCAGCCGTCTCGCCGATTTGGCCGACCGGCGTGTTACCCGTGCGCTCGATGGCCTGGAGCGACTCGGCGACGAGGCGCAGATGCCGAACCACGCACCAGGGGCCGGTGGCCCACTCCTGGCTTTCCGCGGGGGTGCCCAGCGGAATGCCCTTGGCGGTGCAGGAGGCCTGCACGATCCGCTTCGCAATCCGGAGGTACCCGGCCTGCATGGAGCGCGCGAGGTCGATGCGATCCGGGAGAGAAAGCCGCGCGAAGGCGCGGGCGCCCTCCTGGAGGCGGGCGACCATGTCGTTGAGCTGCCGCTCTGGGGTGCGGCGTGCATCGCCGGCCGGGCCGCCGAGCGCCCCGCCTGGGCGGTCTCCACGTGCGACCGTCTGGGAAGTCATGATCACGCCTCCTTGCATGGACGAACACAGTTGACGAGCGGGAGCCCGGGCCGGCGCCGCACGCGGCTCCCGCTGGTCACGTTCTAGCGCGACGACGTCTGGCTCTGCAGGTCCATCTCACCCTGCCAGTCAACCGTGTAGGTCTTCGGTCCGGTGATGCGGCCCTTGTAGACCCCGTGCCCAGTCGGTCCCTTGACGTTGGTCCAGGTGCCCTTGAAGGTGGTCACAGGCTGCTTGTCGGAGCCAAGCACGGTCGTCACCTTGCCGGCCCACTTACTCACCTGGATTGCGCCGTTGTGCGAAACCGTCACATAGCCTTGATGCGGCCCGTTGCCCTGCACCAAGTCCGCGATCTCGGCGTTGCTGACGTCGGCGCCGTCCATGTACGGGGTGGGGCCGGTGCTGCGGTTGGTCCCGCTCGACGTGGTGGCGAGGAGGGCGTGGCCTTCGGCGTCGGCGACGGGGATCGGATGCTGGTCGGTGTAGGTCATGGTGAACGTGCCCCCGACGCGGCCCCGCTCTGTCGTGGGTCGGGCGCCTAGGAGCAGGAGCGGCACGAGGGTGGCCGCGATCAGGCGGTGCAGTGTGGGCGTCTTCATGGTGGTCAGCCTCCGGGTGGTGCGTCGTTGCTTGCTACAACGGGTGACGCGCCCTACAATAGCGCCGGACTGTCATACCGCGGTCAGCTAACGCTCACACGCGACTCAGGTCGATCCATGTTGCGGCTGCGCACCCTCGGTGGCCTGTCGGTGGAGGGTGGCGAGGGGCTCATCGGTGCGGCCGCCTCGCAGCGCAAGACCCTCGCCCTGCTGGGCCTCCTCGCGGCCGCGGGGCCTCGCGGCCTGAGCCGTGATAAGCTGGTCGCGCTCTTGTGGCCCGAGAGTCCCGCGGACAAGGCGACCCACCGCCTCACCCAGCTCTTCTACGCGCTGCGCCGCGACCTCCGGGCCGAGGACCTGTTCCTCGGCTCGACCGAAGTGCGCCTCAACCCCGACGCTGTCCGAGTGGATGTGGCGGAGTTCACCGCGGCGCTCGAGATGGGCGATTTGGCGCGTGCCGTGACCGCCTACGAGGGTCCGTTCCTCGACGGGTTCTATCTGCACGATGCCGCCGACTTCGAGCGGTGGGTGGAGGACGAGCGGGCGCGGCTCGCCCAGCGCTACGCCGCCGTGGTCGAGTCCTTAGCAGAAGAGGCGACGCGGCGGGGCGACCTCGCCGCAGCGGCCGGATGGTGGCGTCGGCTGTCCCAGGCCGATCCACTCAACGCGCGCGTGGCGGTGCGCTACATAGAGGCGTTGAGCGCCATCGGGGACCGCACGGGGGCGTTGCGTTTCGCGCGCGCCTACGAGGCACACCTCCGGGCGGAGTTCGACACCGACCCGGACCCGACGGTCGTGGCCGTGGTCGAACACCTCAAGAGCACGCCCGTGGCCGCCCCGGCGCCGATGCCTCCTGCCCCCGCGATCGCGGTGCTGCCGTTCGTCAACCTGACGCCCGATCGGGAGAACGAATACTTCAGCGACGGAATGACCGAGGAGCTCACGACCGCGCTTGCGCGCGTGCCCGGGCTCCGCGTGGCGTCGCGCATCTCGGCGTTCGCGTTCAAGGGGAAGGACACGGACATCCGCCGCATTGCCGAGCTGCTCGGCGTGAGCGCGCTGGTCGCCGGCAGCGTGCGGAAGGTGGGCCATCGGATCCGCGTCACCGTGCAGCTCGTCAGCGGGGCGGACGGCTGTCAAGTCTGGTCGAAGAGCTACGACCGGGTGCTGGACGACGTGTTTGCGCTTCAGGACGAGCTGGCCCGGGCGATCATCGCGGCGCTACCGCTCCGCGGGACCGAATCGCCGCCCAGCCTGGTCGGAAGGCCCACGCCCACGGTGGACGCCTACACGCTATACCTGCGGGGCCGCTACTGCGCGCACAAACGCACGGTGGAGGGGCTGTCGCTCGCGATCGAGTATTTCGAGCAGGCGGTGGAGAGAGATCCGGGCTACGCTACGGCGCACGCGGGACTTGCCGAGTGCTGGGCGCTGCGTGGCTTCGTGGAGTTTGGCGACCTGCGGCCCGACGAGGCGATGCCCCGGGCGAAAACGGCCGCCCTCGAGGCGTTGCGGCTCGAGCCCCAGCTCTCCCAGGCGCACACCTGGTTGGGCGTGGTCCACCTGCTGTTCGATTGGGAGTGGGCGGCGGCGGAAAGAGAGTTCCGGCGGGCGCTCCAACTGCAGCCCGACAACGCGTACGCCGAGACCTGGTACGCCGTGTTCCTGGGGGCGATGGGGCGCCATGAGGAAAGTGTGCGGCGTGTCCTGTACGCCGAAACGCTCGAGCCGATCGCTCCTCAGATCCGGCTGAGCGTAGCGCGCTGCTATTGTTTCGCCCGCCGTTTCGAGGACGCCCTCCGGTGTCTCGAGGACGTCCGGCGCACGGAGCCGGGGGATCCGCTCAGCGCGATGTGGCTCGGCCGGACGCTGTGCGCCATCGGGCGTTACGCCGACGCGTTGAACGCGGTGGAGGGCCTGCCGGCGGGTCGAACTTCGCCGATGATGGCAGCGCTCAAGGCGACCGCCTTGGCCGGCCTGGGTCGCTGCGAGGAGGCCCGGGCGGTGTGCCGAACGCTGCGTCGGGAGATTGACGAGGGACGCGTGCTTGACGTACTCGAGCGGCTGGCGCCCTCCTACGCCCTGTTGGGCGACCACGGCGCCGCCTTGGACGTCCTCGAGGAGGCGTTCCGTCGTCGCTCGGGTTACGTGCCGTTCGTGCTGACGGTGCCGGAGTTCGACCGGTTGCGGAGTCATCCCCGCTTCCGCGATCTTCTCGCGCAGCTTCGCCTCCCTGCCTGATTCACGAGGGTCGACTCCATGCTCCCGCGCGCCTGAACAAGTCGCCCAACCCTGCCAGACCCGGGGGGCTTCGAACTATCCCTCCCTCACCGATTCACCACGCCATACAGGTCCACGAACCGCTCGGCGCGGAGCAGCCGGTCGAGCTGCTGCTCGCGGGTGGCGTAGCGTCCCATGAGCCGCTTGAACGCTCCCGGCTCGAAGGGGGCGTAGTGATAGACGTGCATCCCCGGGTGCTTTTGGCCACGCGGCTATGATCAGGTCCATGACCGCCTCGAACGCCAGGCGCTCCTCGTGGGCCGTGACCGCCCAATAGGGGCGATACGACGGCGTTCCGCCGTCGTCGAGCGTGACCATGCCGAACAGGTACGCCGCTCGCCTTGGCCTCCTTGACGAGCGAACGAGGACTCTCCTGATCCAGAGTCAGTATTACGCCACGACCTAAGTCGTGTCGTACCAGCATCTAACTCGACGTTGTGCCGGTGTCTGTACTCGTTATTGAATGCGTTACGCGAGATCGTGTACGACCGCCACAACAAGATGGACCACAACGAGATGTGCAGCCCCGAGCGAGCG
>JAEHDT010000130.1 GCA_016880225.1 Gemmatimonadota bacterium
ACACTCCCGCTCGTCACGGTGCCGCTCAACCCGGGCAAGAATCTCACGGTCATCTGCGAGGTCGTCGCGATGAATCACTTGCTGCGCTACAGCGGCGTGGACACGGCCCGCGCATTCAACGACCGCCTGCTCAAGCGCCTCTCCGAGCGGCGCCAGCTGCAGGAGTATCTCGAGGAAGACTATGAGTGAACCGCTGCGCGGCGTGGTCGTCTCGCACGCGGCCGTCGCCCAGGCGCTGCTCGCTGCCGTCGCCGCCATCACGGGCGTCGACGACGCCCTCGTGCCGGTCTCGAACGACGGTTGCGACACGGGCGCGCTCACGGAGCGGCTGACCCGGGCGATCGCCGACCGGCCCGCCGTGCTGTTCGTCGACCTCCCGGGCGGCTCGTGCCTCACGAGCTCCGTGCGGCTCGCGCGGGGGAAGAGCGACGTCGCGGTGGTGACGGGTGTGAACCTCGCAATGCTGCTCGACTTCGTGTTCCACCGCGATCTCGCTCCGGCCGACGCGGCCCGGCGGGCCGCCGAGGCCGGAAGCCGGGCGATCCGCACGCCGGCGGCATGAGCATCGCCCTGTACCGCATCGACGACCGACTGATCCACGGCCAGGTGGTCGTGGGTTGGGGGAAGCCGCTCAACGCGCGATTCATCGTGCTGGTGGACGACGCCGTGCGCGCGAGTGAGTGGGAGCAGGAGCTGTACCGGATGGGCGTGCCGGCCGACATCGAGGTCGTGTTCGCCTCGACCGCCGAGGCCGCGCAGCATCTCCTCGAGTGGGAGCGCGATCCGCGCGTCGGCATTCTCGTGTCGGGCGCCATCGAGACGCTCGCCGCGCTCAGTGACAACAGCCATCGCCTGCGGCGCGTGAACGTGGGCGGCCTGCACCACCGACCGGGGCGGTCGGAGCGATTGCGGTACGTGTACCTGAGCGACGCGGAAGCGACGCAGCTTCGGGCGCTGGCCGCTCAGGGCGTGGAAGTGACGGCCCAGGACGTGCCCACCGCGCCTCCCGTTCCGCTCAAGAACTTCACGTGACACTCGACCTGCAGCTCGTCCTGCTCGCCTGGGGGACGCTGGTGGGGCTCGACCTGGTGAGCGGGCCGCAGATGATGATCGCCCGGCCCCTCGTGGCGGGGACGGTCGCCGGCGCGATCCTGGGCGACGTGTGGACCGGATTGCAGCTGGCCGTGCTGTTCGAGCTGTTTCAGTACGACATCCTGCCGGTGGGCGCGGTCCGCTACCCCGAGTACGGCCCGGCCACGGTCGCCGCGGTGAGCGCGGCGCACGCCGCCGCGGGTACGCTGGGGCTGGGCCTTGGCGCGTTCGTCGGCTTGATCACCGGCATGGCCGGAGGCATGAGCCTGCACGTCGTGCGGCGGCTCAACGCGCGGGCGGTGCAGCGGTCGGGGCCCGCCCTCGAAGCCGGCGACCCACGCGTGCTGGAGCGTCTCCACGCGGGGGGCATTTTGCGGGACGGAGCGCGGGCGGCGGTGGTCACCGCGCTGGGCCTCGGGCTCGGGCAGCTGGCGCGCGCGTACCTCGTGGGCGGGCTGCCGCCGCACGGCGTGGCCCTGCTCAACGTGGCCGCCGTGGGGGCGGCGCTGGCGGCGGGCACGGCGGGGACGCTGCGGCTGGTGGGGCGGGGGGCCACGCTGCGGTGGTTTGCGGCGGGCGTGGTGGGCGGGACGATCGTGGCATGGTTGCGATGAGCGACACGACGCGCGCGCGGCCGCCGCTCGGGCGCACCCTTCTGCGACTGTTCACGGTGCAGGGGTCGTGGGACTACGAGCGGATGCAGGGGGTAGGGATGGGCGTCGCCGAGGAGCCGCTGCTGCGCGACTTGCGGAGAGGCGGCAACGGCACGGCGTACCACAGCGCGGTGGCGCGCGGGGCGCACTTCTTCAACGCCCACCCCTACCTGTGCGGTCTCGCCGTGGGCGCGACGGCCCGCGCCGAGCACGAGGGCTTGCCGCCCGAGCAGGTCGAACGCCTGCGCACCGCGCTGTGCGGGCCGCTCGGCTCGCTCGGTGACAGGTTGGTCTGGGCCGGGTGGCTGCCCCTGACCTCCGGCCTCGCGCTCGTGGGAGTGGCGCTGGGGCTGGGGTTGCCGGCGATCCTCGGATTCCTGTGCGTCTACAACGTCGGCCACGTGGCGTTGCGCTGGTGGGCGCTGCGCGCGGGGTGGCGCTACGGGGCCCGGGTTGCGGTGGCGCTGCGCGAACCGCTGCTGCAGCGGGCCACCGCGATCTCCGGACCAGCCATGGCGCTCGCGGTGGGGGCGGCCCTGCCGCTCGTCGCCCGGTTCTTGAGCGGCGACTTTCACGGTCCGTGGCGGGTGGCGTTCGCCGCGGTGACGGCGGCGGGCTTCGGCCTGCTGTGGTGGCGGCGGCAGGCGCTCACGGGTCTGCGGCTCGGTCTCGTGATGCTCGCGCTCGCAGCGCTGGCGGGGTGGTTGTGGCCGTGATCGAGCGGAGCGCCCGGATCGTCAATCCGCTCGGGATGCACGCGCGCCCCGCGGCGGAGTTCGTGAAGCTCGCGGGCCGGTTCAAGTCGGCGGTCGAGGTTCGCAAGGACGAGCTTGCCGTGAACGGCAAGAGCATCATGGGCGTGATGATGCTCGCGGCGGAGTGCGGGTCGTCGCTGACGATCAAGGTCGACGGCGAGGACGCCGAGCAGGCGATGGCGGCGCTCTTGGCGCTCGTCGCCGATGGGTTCCACGAGATGGACCTGACCGCCGAATTGCGCGACGCGGAGCTCAAGGACGCGGAAGAGCGGGAGAGCGAGGGCTCGACATGAGCGACCGCCTGCTCAAGGGGATCGGGGTGTCGGGCGGGATCGGGGTGGGTCCCGCCGTGGTGGTGCGCTGGGCGATGCCGGAGGTCCCGCACCGCGTCGTGCCGCGCGCCCAGGTGGAGAAGGAGGTGCGGCGGCTGCGCGCCGCCGTGCGCGACGTCAAGCGCTACCTCCAGGACTTGAAGGCGAAGGCCGAGGACCGGGCCGGCGTGGACGAGGCGCGCATCTTCGACGCGCAGATCCTCATGCTCGAGGACAAGGAGTTTCTCGGGGGGGTCGCGGACCTGATCCGCGAGAACCACCTCACCGCCGAGAAGGCGTACGAGTTCAAGGCGCTCGAGGTGCGCGACGCGTGGGCGGCGACCGGCAGCCCGCGCCTCAAGGATCGCTTGACCGATCTCTCGGGCGTCGCGATCCGCGTGATCGAGCACCTCATGCACCGCGGCTCGGACGAGCTGTGGGAGGGCATCACGCAGCCTTCCGTGGTGGTCGCGAAAGAGCTGGCGCCCGGCCTCACGGTGCAGCTTGACCGCGAGCACGTAGTGGGGCTCGTGAGCGAGGAGGGTACGCGCACGTCACACGCGGCGATTCTCGCCCACTCGATCGGCATCCCCGCGGTATTCGGCGTCGCCGGTGCCATCGAGCGGATCGCGCCGGGGACGATGCTGGTGATGGACGGCACCCGGGGCACGGTGCTGCTCGATCCCACCCCCCACGAGATCGCCGAGGCCCGGGCTCGCGAGCTACGGCGGCGCGAGCTGGCGGCGCAGCTCGAGCAAGCGGTGAACCTGCCCGCGGTGACCACCGACGGCGTGCGCATCGTGCTGCGCGGCAACGTGGATCTGCCGGACGAGATCGCCGCGGCGCGCGAGCACGGGGCGGAGGGCGTGGGGCTGTTGCGCACGGAGTTCCTGATCACCGGACATAGCGCGCTGCCGAGCGAGACGGAGCAGGCCGACTACTTCCGCCGAGTGGCGGAGGCGTTTCCGGACCACCCCGTGATCGTGCGGACCTACGACCTGGGCGGGGACAAGCTCCCGGCGCCGTTCCGCACCGTCTCCGAGGTCAACCCGCAGCTGGGGTGGCGCGCCATCCGGGTATGCCTCGACCGGCCCGACATGTTCCGCTCGCAGATCCGGGCGGCGCTGCGCGCCGCCGTGCACGGAGACGTGTGGCTCATGATCCCGCTCGTGACCCGCCTCGACGAGCTCGACCGGACGCGCACGCTGGTGGCCGAGGAGGCGGCGCAGCTCGAGCGCGAAGGGGTCGCGTCCGCGACGTCACTGCCGCTGGGCGTGATGATCGAAACTCCGGCGGCCGCGATCATGGCCGATCGGCTCGCGGCGGAAGCGGACTTCCTCTCGGTCGGCACCAACGACCTCACGCAGTACACGCTCGTCGTGGACCGCGGCAACGCGCGTCTCGCCGAGCGCTTCAACCCCCACGACCCGAGCGTGCTGCGGCTTCTCAAGATGGTGGCGGACGCGGCGCGTGCGGCGGGGAAGCCCGCGAGCGTGTGCGGCGAGATGGCGTCCGAGCCGCTGTCGGCGTTCCTGTTGATCGGGCTCGGCTACGAGACGCTCTCGGTCGCGCCGCCCGCGCTGCCGCTCATCAAGTGGACGGTGCGCCAGGTGAGCGCGGCGCGCGCGCGCGCCGCGGCCGAGCAGGCGCTCGCGGCGCGCACCGCGGACGACGTGCTCGACGTGCTGCGGCTCGCGCTCGCCGAAGCGGTGGACTTGAAGCTGCTCGACCCCGACGGCCGGTTGCCCGCGGCGCGGCGTCCGGCTAGCTTGAACGTCTGAACCCCTAAACCACGGCCGGATCGACAGATGCCAGCGCAGCGCCACGTCTTCACCTCCGAGTCGGTGACGGAAGGGCATCCCGACAAGATCGCCGACCAGATCTCGGACGCGGTGCTCGACGCGATCATCGCCAAGGATCCGGCCGCGCGCGTGGCGTGTGAGACGCTCGTCACGACCGGCATGGCCGTCGTGGCCGGCGAGATCACCACCACCACCTACGTCCACATCCCCGACATCGTCCGCGGGACCATCAGCGCCATCGGCTACACCGACGCGAGCTTCGGCTTCGACGCACAGACCTGCGCCATCCTCACCACCATCGACCGCCAGTCGGGCGACATCGCCATGGGCGTGGACCGGGGCGGCGCGGGCGACCAGGGCATGATGTTCGGCTACGCGTCGGACGAGACGCCGTCCCTGATGCCGCTGCCGATCGTCCTGGCCCATCGCCTCGCCGAGCGGCTCGCCCTGGTGCGCAAGGCCGGAGACCTCCCCTGGCTCCGGCCGGACGGCAAGACTCAGGTGAGCGTGCTGTACGAGGGGGCGCGTCCCATCGGGATCAGCAAGCTGGTCGTGTCCACCCAGCACTCGGACAAGATCGACAACGCCGAGTTGCGCGAGGGAGTCATCGCACTGGTCGTGCGGCCGGTGCTCGGCGACGCGGGGTTCGACGTGAGGGACCCCGATATTCTCGTCAATCCGACGGGCCGTTTTGTGGTCGGGGGCCCCCAGGGCGACGCCGGCCTCACCGGCCGCAAGATCATCGTGGACACCTACGGCGGCATGGCGCGGCACGGCGGCGGGGCCTTCAGTGGCAAGGATCCCTCCAAAGTCGACCGCTCGGCCGCCTATGCAATGCGCTGGGTCGCCAAGAACGTCGTCGCCGCGAAGCTCGCGCAGCGCTGCGAGACCCAGGTGGCCTACGCCATCGGCGTCGCCGAGCCGGTCTCCGTCATGGTCGACACGTTCCGCACCGGCGTCGTACCCGACGAGGCTATCGAGGAGGCGGTCCGCGAGGTGTTCGACCTCACGCCGCTCGGGATCAACAAGGCCCTGAACCTGCGGCATCCGATCTACCGCGCCACCGCGGCGTACGGCCACTTCGGCCGGACGCCCGAGCGGCGCCGCTTCGTGGACAAGGATGTGGACCGGGAGGTCGAGCTGTTCACTTGGGAGCACGCCAACCGCGTGGAGGATCTGCGGCTCGCCGTGCAGCGCTCCCGGCACTACACCTCGAACAAAGTGATCGCATGACCACGACGGCCCGCACCGCCGGCTCCGACATCAAGGATCCCGCACTCGCGCCCGAGGGACGGCGGCGCACCGAATGGGCCGAGCGGTCCATGCCCGTGCTCCGCCTCATCCGGGAACGTTTCACGCGGGACCGGCCGCTCGCGGGACGCCGCTTGTCCGCCTGCCTCCACGTCACCACCGAGACCGCGAATCTCGCCGTCACCCTACAGGCGGGGGGCGCGGACGTCACGCTGTGCGCGTCGAACCCGTTGTCCACCCAGGACGACGTGGCAGCCCATCTGGTGAAGGACCACGGCATCAAGGTGTTCGCGATCAAGGGCGAGGACCACACCACCTACTACGAGCACATCCGCGCGGCCCTGGCCCATCGTCCCGACATCACCATGGACGACGGGGCCGACCTGGTCGGGGCGCTGCACATGGTCGCGCTGAACCGGCTGGACGATCTCGCGCCGCCGGTGCGCGCCTGGGTGGAGACGCTCTCGGGCGCGGAGCGGAAGGCGCTGGTGGTTGGCGTGACGGGCTCGACCGAAGAGACCACGACCGGAGTGATTCGCCTCAAGGCGATGGCGCGGGACGGCGTCCTGCAGTTCCCCGTGATCGCGGTGAACGATTCCGACACCAAGCACCTGTTCGACAACCGCTACGGCACCGGCCAGTCGACGCTCGACGGGATCCTGCGGGCGACGAACCTGCTCGTGGCCGGGAGCACGGTGGTGGTGGCGGGGTATGGGTGGTGCGGGCGCGGCTTCGCCCTGCGGGCGCGCGGCGCGGGGGCCATCGTCGTGGTGACCGAGATCGATCCGCTGAAGGCGCTCGAGGCCCAGATGGACGGGTATCGTGTCGTGCCGATGGCGGAAGCGGCGCGGATCGGAGACGTGTTCGTGACCCTGACGGGGAACACGCACGTGATCCGGGTGGAGCACATGCGGGCGATGAAGGACGGGGCGGTGGTCGCGAACTCGGGCCACTTTAACGTCGAAATCGACCTCGACGGCCTGAAGCAGGCGGCCCAGGGACCGACCCGGGTGCGCGAGTTCGTGGACGAGTGGCGGCTCGGCGGCAAACGCATCTTCGTGCTCGCCGACGGGCGGCTCATCAACCTGGCGGCGGCGGAGGGTCATCCGGCGAGCGTCATGGACATGTCGTTCGCGAACCAGGCGCTCGCGGCGGAATACGTCGTGCAGCACGCGAAGGAGCTCGGGAAGGACGTGCACCGCATCCCGCGGGAGCTCGACGCCGAGATCGCGCGCTTGAAGCTTGCCGGCATGGGGGTCACCATCGATACCCTCACCGCCGAGCAGCAGAAGTACCTCGCATCGTGGGAGATGGGGACCTGAGCGCGAACCAGATCCAGGTTCGGGTCGCACATCTGGGGCTCGATCGCACGACCAACACGCCGGTCGTGATCCTACAGGAGCAGGAAGGGGAGCGCGTGCTCCCCATCTGGATCGGGCCGGCGGAGGCGAGCGCGATCGCCATGGAGCTCGCCGGCGTCAAGTTCGCGCGACCGCTCACCCACGATTTGCTGAAGCAGGTGATCCTCGGCCTTGGGGCCGACCTGCGGAAGGTCATCATCACGCAGGTGAAGGACAACACCTACTACGCCGAGCTGCACATCTATCGCGGCGACGCGGTGATCCAGATCGACGCCCGGCCCTCCGACTCGATCGCCGTCGCGCTGCGGCTCAAGGCGCCGATCTTCACGAGCGAGAGCTTGCTCGCGCTCACGTCGGTGGAGACCGGCGAGCCCGGCGG
>JAEHDT010000131.1 GCA_016880225.1 Gemmatimonadota bacterium
GGGCTTGATCGCGGGGATTCGGTGTACGCTTGCGTTGCTCTCATCGCCACGCCTCCGTAAGGGACTGGGGGGTGAGGGCCACGCTCCGGGCTCGGGTGCAACCGAGCGCCGGAGCACCACGACATGACTTCACTTACCAGGATACCGGGCGCGCCTGGAGGATACAACACTCCAGAAATGCAGCGTAAGTAGCTAAAAATACTTGTAGTGGATCAATCCCGGGAGGATTACCTCATGGCTGACGAACGGAAAGGCGCAGTCACGCTCCGCGGCAACCCCATCACCCTCGGCGGACCGGAGCTCAAGCCCGGTCAGAGCGCGCCCGACTTCACCGCGCTCGACAACGGGCTCAAGCCCGTGAAGCTCAGCGAGGCGAAGGGCAAGGTCATCATTCTCAGCTCGGTGCCGTCGCTCGACACGCCCACCTGCGACACCGAGACGCGCCGGTTCAACCAGGAAGCGGCGAAGCTCGGCAGCAACGTGGAGATCTGGACGATCAGTCGCGATCTGCCGTTCGCGCAGAAGCGCTGGTGCGGCGCCGCCGGCGTCACGAGCGTCAAGACGCTGTCCGACTTCCGCGAGCGCGCCTTCGGTCCGGCCTATGGCGTCGAGATCAAGGACGGCCCGATCGCCGGGCTCACCGCGCGGGCGGTTTTCGTGGTCGGTCAGGACGGCAAGGTGAAGCACGTGGAGTACGTGAAGGAGATCGGGTCCGAGCCGAACTACGACGCGGCGCTGGCCGCGGCGAAGTCGGCCGCGAGCTGAGGCTCAGGTCCCCGGCGTCCGCTCGAACACGACCGTCACCGCCCTCGCGTAGCGTCCCTTGGCGGTCGCCATCACCTGCATCGTCGCGGGGCCGATCGTCAGCGTGATCGTGTGCGGGCCTTCCGGCACGGTCACGTTGACGCCGTAGTGAAATCCCTGACCCCCGACCATCGGTGAGAGCTTCACCGTCCGCGCGGGCTTGCCGGCGGCGCGAATCGACGCCGTCACGGGCAGGTAGGGCACGGGCTCGCCCGTCACCCGGTCGCTGACCAAGACCATCAGGTGCCCGGCCGCGGCGGGCGGCGCGCCGTGGCCGGCATGGTCGCCGTGCCCGCCGCCGCGGTATTCGAGCCGCACGGTGTAGTCGCCCGCCGTCTTCTCCATGGCCATCGGGCCGTGCTCGTGCCCGCCGGCCGTCAGGCTCTTCAGGAACGTGACCAGATCGACGAGCTGCGTGACGCTCAGGCTGTCCGCATAGCTGGGCATGATCGACTTCCCGTCCGGCCCGGTGTAGCCGGGGCCTTCGAGGATCACCGCGTTCGGCGACAGGATCGACTCGGCGAAATACTCCGCGGGATGGTGACTGCCCATGCCCGTCAGCTCGGGACCGACGTTCTTTGCGTCACCACCCGGTTGCGGGAGCTTCTCCCCCTGAATCGCGTGGCACTTGTGGCACTCGAGATCCGAGAAGACCTGCCGCCCCTTCGCCGCATCCCCGGCCGGCAGCGTGAACCTCCACCCCCGCGGCACACCCCCCATCCGATGCAGCTCCTCCATCGTGACCTTCCACGCCCCCGCCCCTCTCTCGCCCGCCGTGGGAGCCGCGGCCGGCGGCGGCGCAGCGGGAGGCGTCGTCCCATGCTGATGCTGCGCGCCCGCCCCACCCACCACACACGCGAGCGCAGCAACCCCAACACACAGGCCGCCGACCACCGCTCGCGTCCGAAGCTTCCTATCGGTCCCGTGCCGCGTGTTTGTCACGAATCACCTCGTCAGGAGTTGCCCGACCTACGCCAGAAAGGGTGGGGGCGGCGAGCACAGCGCGCCGCGTCCCCGCGACCTCCCAAACCCGAGAAACCGCGCGGCGGGGCGGCTGGGCGCGGGCGGGCGTGCGGCA
>JAEHDT010000132.1 GCA_016880225.1 Gemmatimonadota bacterium
GGCACGACGCTGCGGGACACGGGCCAGCGCGTCAAGGTGAACGGCGGGCCGGTCGCCATCCGCACCGCCGAGAAGTAGCGCCTATTGGCTTGGTGTGGTCGCTGTACGCGGTGGTGCACCGCAGACGCGGTGCACCACCCGCCCAACCGCGACGAGCCGCCTACTCGAACCTCAGCGTGAGCACGCCCGGGGTGTAGGCGTGACGCACCTGCGCGTTGTCGAAGACCGCCACGCCGAACGCGTAAGACTTCTTCAGGTCGCTGAACTGCACGTCGTACTCGCTGCCCGTCACGAGCTTCCGGTGGAACACGACGGTGCGGACGCCGTCCTTGTAGACGTCCTTGGCCGCGATGTCGCCCCGGTCCCCGGTGAGCGGCGAGACGATGATGCCGGGCACCTCGTCGCCGGCCTTGTACTTCGAATCGTCGAAGGGCTCCTTCTCGCCGTCGACGATCCAGTAGGGCGGCGCGGGCCTGTTGCCCTTGAGCGCGAACTTCGGCCCCTTCTTGTCGTCGCCGACGTTGTCGACGTAGCCACCGCCCGTCTTGGGGTCGCTCTTGCGCCCCGCCTCGGGCGCCTTGTCCTTGTCGTAGCGGGTGTTGTCCACGTACTGGTCGTCGAACTGGCCGACGGTGCCGGTGCGGACGCCCTTCCAGTGCCACATGTCCAGGCGCTCGCCGGCATTGGCGGTGTACTTGTTGCCGTAGGGCTTGCCCTCGCCGGTGTGGCAGACCGCGAAGCAGCCGCGCTGCTCGAAGGCCGGCGTGCTCATATTCCAGAGCACCGCCATCTTGTCCTCGTAGTAGAGGTTGTTGTCCCCGCCCTTGTCGTTCGGGTCGGTCAGCTTCTGCCAGGAGCCGTCGGCCTGCTTCACCCAGGGGCTGCGCCGGACGCTGTTGGTCTCGTCCTTGTACTGCACCAGGAAGTACACGGTCTCGGCCGTGTACACCGCGCGGAGCGTCACCTCGGTGGACCCACCCGGCAGGTTCTTCCCGCCGACCGTCTTGACCGTCAGCGCCGGCGCCGCGCCCCACGCGGCGTCCATGGTTCCGTCGAGCGCGGGCGCCGCCGCGACCTTGGTGGCCCGCAGGACGTTCTTCGACTGGGCATCGAGCGGCCCCACCAGGAGCCCGAGACCGATCCCCGCGGTCAGCACCAGCGCCGACACCATCCACTTCCATGAGCCCCTCATGACCGACTCCTTTCTCGTTGCCCCCCGGCGGTCTCCGAGCCGGCGGGACGTGGACTACATGCCGTGTCGCATTCCCATCGGCTGGTTCAGCAAGACGATGCCGGCCACCGTGAAGAGCAGGGAGAGCACGACCATGGGCACCAAGGCGCGCCCCGCCGCCCGTGGATCCGCATAGGCGGCGAGGCACAGCCGGTGGCCCGTCATCAAGGACAGCGCGAAGAATCCGACGAGGACGCTCATCTGGAGGAAGCCGACCACCGCCTCCGGCGCCAGCGGCGGCGCCGGCCACCGCGGCTCGCCGAGGGACAGCGGCGTGTAGAGCGCGACCGCGCGCTGGACGGCGGGGGCGATGCCTCCGCCCTCGAGGAGCAGGTGCGACAGGTTGTGCGCCAGGTGCATGGCGAGCGCGACGGGCACGAACATGTAGCCGAACCGCACGAACGCGCGACGGACGCCGAGCCGGGCCGCCCCCGCGCGGCGGTCGGCGATCGCGGCCGCGGCCAGGCCCAGGAGCGGGACGAGCACGAGCGCGCCGCCCAGCAGCTCGGCCGACTCCACGAGCCCGAGGTAGGCGACCGGGGTGAGCGCGCCGCGGACCGGTGCGGGGAGCCAGCCGGCCACGGCCTCGGCGAAGCGGCTCCAGGCCGGGAGCATCTGGGCGGTGACGAGGAGCGTGAGCCCGACGAGGATCAGGGCGAGATACGACTCGTCGAGAGCCCGGCGGCCCGTCGCCCAGAGGTCCTTGCCGAACGGCCGCGCGCGCAGGGCCACGTTGTCCCGCGAGCACCCCTTCGCGCACTCGACACAGAGCGTGCAGTAGGTATTGCGGTCCATCGCCGGGGGGAACTCGAGCATGGGGCAGCCGCGCGCGGCGGCGCCGCCCCGGTAGCATTCCTTGTCGCGGTGGGTGCGGCAGGC
This sequence comes from Gemmatimonadota bacterium, assembly GCA_016880225.1. Classification (GTDB taxonomy): domain Bacteria; phylum Gemmatimonadota; class Gemmatimonadetes; order Gemmatimonadales; family GWC2-71-9; genus AG41. The sequence goes on from JAEHDT010000132.1 coordinate 2,111, forward strand.
GCCGGTGTCCTTGACACGCAGCTCGAGCGGCGCGGTCATCGAGTACAGCCCGATGACCCCGCCGATGGGGCAGAGGTAGCGGCAGAAGCTCCGGCGCTCGAAGAAGAGGCCGACGGCGACGGCGAATACCGCGAAGAAGACCACGATCCACGCGGTCACCACGGGCGAGCGCACCACCCCGAGCTGCTCGTCGGCCCACGTGAGGAGGACGAACATGGCCGTCGCCCACCAGAGGTTCCGGAACGGGCGGGGCAGCCGCCGCGCCGGCGCGGTCAGGCGCGACATCCACTCGTTGAGCGCGCCGAACGGACAGGCCAGGCACCAGACGCGCCCGAAGAGGAAGAACGTGAAGATCACGCCGGCCCACCAGATCGTCCAGGTCAGCTTCGTCGCCAGGTTGACCCCGCCCGTCGGCACGTCGTGGAAGCCGAGAAAGA
>JAEHDT010000133.1 GCA_016880225.1 Gemmatimonadota bacterium
CCGCGAAGCGGAGCGGCGACGCCTGCGAGCTCATCACCTTTCCGGGGAAGACCTACCGGCGGGACATCGGCTGGCGGGAAATCAGGGAGGCGCGTGCCGGAGCTGCCCGAGGTTGAGACGATCGTCCGGGAGCTCGCGCCCCGGCTCGAGGGGTTCAAGATCGCGCGCGCCCGGCTCGCGAAGACCGATGTACTGCGCCGCGTTTCGAAGCCCCGCCTGCTCCGTACCCTCACCGGTAACGCCTTCGAGGAAGTGAGCCGGCGCGCCAAGCACGCGGTGTTCCGCCTCGCGAGCGGCCACCGCCTGGTGGTGCAGCCCCGCATGACCGGATCCCTCGTCGTGTACGACCGCGCCCTCACGCGCGACGAAGCGAAGTACGCAGTGCTCATTTGCACCCTCGAGGACGGCCGGCTCTTCGTGTATAGCGACGTACGCCGGCTCGGCACCGTGTGGCTGCTGGACGATCGGGGCTGGGAAGCCTACACGCGGCGCATCGGCCCCGAGCCCCTGGACGAGACGTTCACCCCCTTCGTGTTCGCCGAGCGGCTGCAGGGCACGCGCACGGCCATCAAGAAGGCGATCATGGACCAGCGCCGCGTGGCGGGGGTCGGCAACATCTATGCGAACGAGGCGCTGTTCCAGGCGGGGCTCGATCCGTCGAAGCCGACGAGCGACCTCTCGCTCGACGAGTTCGCGCGCCTCCACGCCGCGGTGACGGACGTGCTGGAGCGCGCGGTCCGGTCATCGGGGACGACCGTGCGGGATTACCGCACCGGGACGGGCGAGGAGGGCCGGTTCCAGTTCGAGCTGAAGGTGTACGGCAGGGGCGGCGAGCGGTGCATCACCTGCGGCAAGAAGCTCGTCACAACGCATACGATCGACTTGCGCGCGACGACGTTCTGCCCGAACTGCCAGCGGTGAAACCCCGCTAGCCGGTTAGGACGACCACCCTTCCCCGCGGCGGGATCCCCGCCTCGAGCTCCATGATCCCTACGCTCGGCGGAATCCCGAAGCGCGGATGCCCCGCCCCGCCGGGGTTCATCACCGTCACCGTCCGGTCCACGATTTCGAGCAGCGGCTTGTGGGTGTGCCCGTACACGATGATCTCGGCCCGCGGAAACGCGCCGTGCAGCGCCGCGGGAGTCGGATGCCCGAACTGATCGCCGTGTGTCACCACGATCGCGAAGCCGTCTAGCTCGACTTCGGCCACCTGCGGCAGCCGCGCCCGCAGCTCCGGTCCGTCCGTGTTCCCATAGACGGCCGTCACCGGTGCCAACGCCTCGAGCTCGATCAGGATCTCCGGCTTGCCCAGGTCGCCGGCGTGCAGGATGTGATCGACCGCGGCGAACACATCGAACACTTCGGAGCGCAGCAGCCCGTGCGTGTCCGCGATGATCCCCAGCCGCACTACTTTCCCTGCCAGCGCTCGACGAGCCGGATCTCGAGCCCGAGGTGATCGACGATCCGCTGCACCACGAAGTCCACCAGATCGGACACCTTCTCGGGGTGATGATAGAACCCGGGCGCCGCGGGCAGGACCGTCGCCCCCGCTTCCGTGGCGCTCGTGAGATTACGCAGGTGCACGAGCGACAGCGGCGTCTCGCGCGGCACCAGGATCAGCGGACGACGCTCCTTCAAGACGACGTCCGCCGCCCGTTCGATCAGGCTGCGGCTCGTGCCGTGCGCGATCGCCGCCACGGTGCCCATCGAGCACGGGCAGATCACCATCCCAGCGGTCCGGGCCGAGCCAGAGGCTGGCTCCGCGCCCCGGTCTTTGTCGTCGAACACGCGCACACTGGTCCAGTCGCCACCGGTCGCCTTTTTGAGCTCGCGATCGTCCTTGATGCCGCACTCCTCCGTGAGGAGCCGCCATCCGTGGCTCGAGATCAGGAGCCAGGTGGGCACCTTGTGCACCGCCAGCATCTCGAGCAGCCGCACGCCGTAGGCGGCGCCGGAAGCGCCGGTGATGGCGAAGATTACCGGCAGGCGGTTCAGCGTCCCCTCCGGTTGGGAGTCGGAGAGCGCCGCGGATGAGCGGGGGGACGGGGCGGAGGCGGCGCGTGGTGTGTGGTGCGTGTTTGCCTCCGTGGCAGGGTGGGCTTTCGGCGCGTCGGGGTGACCACACACCACGCACCACGGGCTGGGTTCATAGGATCCGATCCGCCAGCGCCCCCAGGAACACCACCACGCTGACAACGCCGTTCGCGCCGAAGAACGCCGCATCGAGCCGCGACAGGTCCCCCGGCTGCACCAGGCGGTGCTCCCA
>JAEHDT010000134.1 GCA_016880225.1 Gemmatimonadota bacterium
GCTTCGAGGGGGGCGAGCCGCGCCACCCGGTACCACGCGCCGCGGCGCAGCGGGCAGCTGACATCCACCTGGAGGCGACCCCATCGCATTCCGGGCACGGTCGAACCTAGCGCGCCCGCGGCGGGGCGCGGCGTGACGCACGGCACACGACCCCCGGTAACTTTCCGTCAGTCGTGCGTGTGATGACCCATCATCATGTCTTCCATCATGTCAACGGATCCGGCACGGATTGTGGCGGCGAGGTCGCGCTGATACAGCGTATCGCGAGCGTCCACGGCGGGCCACGTCATGCCGCGGTCGGGAACGAACAGGCCCGCCACCGCCCCCATACCGCCATCCCGAATCGAGCGACCGGTGGGATTGTCGTACACGGCGGTGAGGCGATAGCGGTGCTCGGGGACGACATGGACGCCGAGCCGCCGCCAATTGTAGAACCGGGCTAACGGGAACGTGACTACCCGCCCGGCCGAGTCGGTGACCGGCGCGCCCCGCCACAGCACGACGCCGGTCGTCACGTCCTTGAGCTCGAGGCTGAGCCCGTAATCGTGGAGATGGCCGCCGAGGCCGAGAATCGTGCCCGGGATGGCGGGGCTGCCCTCCCAGAAGCGCTCGGTGCGTCCCGGCGGCAGATCGAACGCCTTGCTGCCGGTCGGCGGGCGGCCGAGCGGGTATTGCACATCGATGGCCCAGGGGTAGGCGCGGTACAGCGGCCACGGCCGGCCCCCGGGCACATAGCGCAGTACGAGGCGAACGCGCACGCCGTGATAGGCGACGGGCGATGCGTTCGCGAGCATCGCCCCCGCGATGAGCCGCTGCCCGCGCTGGAGCGGCAGCCCGAACAGGAACCGCGGCACGGTGATGGTGGGCGTCTCCCGGCTCGCCGCGAGGACGTGCAGGCCGATCGGGAGAAACAGCTCCCGGTGGTCGGGGTCGCTGAGGTTGAAATGGTGCAGCAGCGCACGCGGCAGCTCCCGTCCGGAACCGTCGAGGATCTCCACTCGCGAGCTGTGGAGCGACGCGCTCACGGGAACGAGCACCTGGCAGAGCGGAAGCCCCACCATCGCCTCCCCACCCGGGCCCGACGGCGGTATCTCCACCGGGGGTAGCTCGATCACGAGCCAGTGCGCATTCTGGTCGACGAGGACCGTCGCCTGCGGCAGCGAGTCGAGATCGGGGACTGCGAGCGCCCAGGCTAGGAAGAGGGCAACGGCTTGCATGCCGGCGGCTCCAAGGGTTGAAGGAAGGGAGGGCAACAACATACGGAGCAGCGCGGGTTTACGCGATGCCCCGGCGGAGCGGACCGTGACGCTGCTGGAGTGGAGAGCCGGCGCGGCGGGGTTGGCGGCGCCGCGGGGAGTGGCCGTTAGCCCGCAATCCGATCCTCGTTCCTCAAAGCCGAACGGAGACGGGGGCGCGGCCCACTCCCGCGGGCCGACGGAGTGTTATGCAAGGCCAGTGCCACGGCCGGGCGGGAAGCACGGAGCGCGAGAGCGGCAATGTGACGCAAGGCGGACGCAGCGCTGTCGCCGCCGTGCGACAGATGGCCTGGCGGGAGCGTGTAGGAATCGAACCTACCGAGGCCCGGAAGGACCCCAGCTGGTTTTGAAGACCAGTCGGACCACCAGGCCCGATCCGCCCCCACAGGTTGAGCCAGCCGTGGGCATCTCGTCCACATTCCCTGCCCGTCCGCTATCGCACAATTTCGCTCGCGTTGCTGGGCGGGACAACCGGCGGGACAAGCGCGAACGTGATCGTGTCCCCGTCGTTCACTCCGAGCGTCGTGCGGAGGCCCATGCGGTCGGACCCCGGAACCGGGCGAACGGGACTTGGGGCCCCTCTCTCGCAATCGGCCGTGGTGGCGAAGGCACGCCAGGCCTTTATGGGTTGCGTGGGCGACGCAGCAGCGCCTCTAAGGCTCGACGGCTGTCGGCGGACAACCAATCGAACCTCCTCAACGCGGCTGCGGGACTGACCCATACAGGCGCATAAGGTCCGATGACCCTCCAACGACCGGAATGCCTGACGGCATCCACATATCCCACTGTCTTGGTCGAATCGGCGACAAAGATCGCATGATCCGATCCGGCCGTGTCAGGCATGATCCGTCCGGCTTTCTGCGTTTCCACTCGGACGCTCACAGAGTCACGCCTGGAGTAAACGCATGAAAGGCTGAACCCCGTGACGACATAGGCGACATCGGGAGCCCCTGCGTACAGGCTGGTCACGAGTGTGTCAATCCGAGAGGAGTCTTCCGACGCCGATGACACACCCACACCGAGGGTATCGGCGCTCAGAAGCGCCCGAATCACGTCCCACGCTCGCCTCGGACAATTCGTCTGCCGAACGTGCTCCGGTGCCCGTTGAGACTGAGGGACACCTGTGGCCAGCCGCGGCAACGCGATGACGACGAGCCCAAGCAACGCTCGAAACGACACTCCGTCCTCCTTGGCTGTGCTGATCAAAGACCGACAAAGCGGTGCGCGTGGAGTCGACCTACATGGAAGCCGCTGCTCCAAAGCGGAAAGTACTACGGAGTGCTGGGTAGGTGAGACGCGCAGGTGACGTTGAAGACCAGTCGGACCACCAGGCCCGATCCGCCCCCACAGGTTGAGCCAGCCGTGGGAATCTCGTCATACTCGCTGCCCTTCCGCTACGGCACATGCCGGCTTCGCCGGCACAGGTGGCCCTAAGGAACAGGCACAAAGAACGAGCGGCGGGAGGGCCCCGCCGCTCGGATGACGCCACCTCAGATCGTGCAGGTTACTGGCAGGCCGGCGCGCCTTCCGAGGTCGCGATACCGAGCGCGGGAGTAATTGCGCCCACGAAGATCTCGCAGCTCTTGGCCGTGTTGGCGTTGGTGATGCTCGCCGTCCAACCTGCCTGCGTCCCGCTGCCCGTCGTGACCGCGCCGAGCGTGTTGCCCGTGCTGGCGCAGAACGACACGCTACCAGCCGGTGTCGGGTTGGCGCAGCTGGTCGCCGTTTGGTACTTGATCGAGTCGGCGAAGTACGCCTCTTCCGCGGTCACCAGGTTACGGAGGTCGGACTTCATCGCGGCGATGTGCGCCTTCTCCTTCGTGTTGGCGAACTTGGGGATCGCGATGGCGGCCAAGATGCCGATGATCACCACCACGATCAGCAGTTCGATCAGCGTGAAGCCCATGCGGTTCATGCTCATCCCCGTGTCGGAGCCGTCGCCTCGCGCAGCGAACGCCACCGGTCCGGTGCCGATGCACGCAAGTGGTATGCCGCGTGCGGGCTCGACGATGGTAACAATCCTGAGCGCAGCGACTTGCGACGTTATTTCCCGCGCCCGAGACGGATGGCGACGGGAGGCTGCGGCGTGGTGTTTTGCAAGCCTTTGGGGACTCGCAACGGTCCGCCGGGCCAGGGGAGGCCGCCGGCATTATGTTAGGGCGACGATGAACAAACTGCGCACCATCCTCATCGTGGATGACGACGCCGTGCTGCGCAGCTCGCTCGAGAGCGTGCTCACGCACGCGGGCTATCGGGTGTTGAGCACCGGCGATCCCGACGTGGCGTATCGGCTCCTGGCGGCCGAAGCGGTGACAGCGGTGCTGCTCGATGTGCGCCTGCCGGGAATGTCCGGGCTCGCGTTGTCGCTCGCCATCATCCGCCGCTGGCCCCAGCTCGACGGCCGGATCGCGCTCATCACCGGCGATGCCGACGACCGCGATGTGCGCACCTGGGTGCGACGCAATCCCTGCACGGTCATCCGCAAGCCCTTCAGGTTCGAGCAGGTGACGCAGTGGCTCGACGCGGTGGCGCGCGCCACCGATCACACGGCCTCGGCGGGCTAGGACCCGCGGGCCCGCCCCTTAACGGGCCGGCACGATCTGGACGGAGACGGTCGCGCCCGCGATCGACAGATCGGCCTGACCAACACCCATCGGCTTGAATGTCACCAGGGCGGCCCCGCCGTCCGATTCCACGCCCGTCATCTTCAGGAGCTGCGACTGCAAGTTGAAGCGGTTGCGCATCTGTTGAATGAGACGCGCCAGGTCCGCCGTCTGCACGGCATTGCCGAACGCGTCGCGCGCCGACACCCGGAGCCGGAACGTGCTCCCCGCCGCCACCGCCATCGTTCCGCCGTCCACCCGAGTGCCGTCTCGTTCGATGATGATGCCAGCCGGCGCCGCCGCCTCGACGACCAGCGTCGCCTGCTTCTGAATCGAGTCGATGGTCGCCGTCACGAGCGCCGGTCCCGCCTGTGTGCCCAGCGTGACCTCGACCCGCGCGAGCCCGGCCGAATCCGTGACGACGGTATCGGGGGCGACCTGGGCATTGACTCCTCGGAATGTCACCACCTTGCCAACGAGCGGCCCGCCGCCGCCGCGCGCCTGGAACACGAGCGGATCGCCCAATCGGGTGCGCGCGATGCCGTGTTGCCCGCCGCCCGCGACAAAGCCCGTCGCGGCCGCGACCGCGACGTCGGTACGGATCACGTCCACCGACGCGGGATTCAGGCCACGTACGCGAAACGTCAGCGTGCCGGTGCGGCGAACGGCCGAACGCTCGACGACGAACACCGCCCGTCCCAGGGAATCGGTGGAGCGGCCCTCCCCTGCCACCCCCATGTCGGGTCCGTCCGCCTGCATGCCGACCGGCTCTCCGAGCACGGCGTTGCCGAGCGAGTCCCGCACGGTCACCACGAGCGAGGTGGGACCGCGCTCGCCGGCCCGGAGCTCCAGCCGGGCGGGCTGCACGGCGGCGGCGGCGGGAGGCGGGGCCGCCACCACCACCTCGAGCGGCGGCGTTCCTGGGAACGCGAACCCCGAAGCAGCCATCACGTCGACCTGATAGGTACCGGGCACCCGTCCCACCGGGAACTGAAACAGCGCTACGCCGCCCGCGGCCGTCGTCGCCTGCGCGTCCTGCGCCGGTCCGCCCGGAATACGGGCGCTGCCGCGCAGTACCAGCGGGATACCGGCCTGAGGAGTGTCGCCGCGCTTGACCTGGACGCGGGCCACGACGGTGGCGCCGGTCGGGACGCTGACGCGCTCCGTGAGCAACACGGCGGTGAGCGAGGGCTGGGCTGCGGTGCGCGCCGTCCCCGATGCCGTCCCACACCCTCCGATGCTGCTCAGCACCTCAGCGTCCGCGCCGAAGTCACGCAAATCGGCCCAATCGCGCGGCGTGGGGCGAAACGCAATGCAGTTGCGGCGGATCAGATCGGCGACTTCGCTCTTTGAAATCAATGGATTCGACAGCAGGCGGATCACGTCGGTCTTGCGAAGCGGTTGCGACCCCTGCGCCGCGCCCGCCAGGAAACCGAGCAGCAGGGCGACTGTCGCCGTCACGGTCGGGGACAGCCCGAGCGCTCGAACCGCCGCTCGACCCCATCGGCGTCGGCGTAGAGGGCGCGGTCGCGTGCCGTGCGCGCGGAATCGAGCACCACGCCGCCGTCCTTGCGCATTGCGTTGTACGACGTCCAGCGCTCTTCGACCTGCACGAGGCCGCGCGCCAGCTCGGGGCACTGCATCTGCCGGTTCGCGAACAGGCGGGCGCGCAGATCGAATGCGGCGATCGCCAGCGCCATCGTATCGGCCGCCCGGTCCAGCCGCTGCTGGGGCGTCGGCACCGCGACCGCAGTGACCACGGGCGAGGGCTCAGGGGCGGCCGGCGACTCGAGCGACACGCGAACCAAGACGACCAGCGCCACGAGGCCAGCCGCCGCATAGACCGCGAGCCGCACGACCCCCCGCTGCCAGAGACCGCGCAGCCCCGCGCCCACTGAGGGCCGGGCGACACGCCCCTCGCCCACTTGATCGGGCATGAACACGAGCGGTGCCCGCCGGGCCGCGGCCGGCGCGGACGGATGAACCGGGTGCCCGTCGGGGGGCGTCGCCGGTGCTGCCGTGGCCAGGGAGAGAGGAGCCGGCTCGGCGCTCCGGTAGTTCGTCCATGCAAGCCGCGTGGACTTGCTGCCGCCGGGACCGATCGCTGCGTCATCCACGATCTCGTAGAACGGCAGGCGCTCCTGTCCCGACCCGTCCTCGGCCGCCGGGCGGAACACGCCGCCCGTGGGCGGGCCACCCGACCCCACCGTCACCACGATTTGCCACGGTTGCGGGAACAGCGCCGCGTGCGCGTCCAGCTCCGCCCCCGACAGCGCGAGCGCGGCGGACTCGCCGACGCGGTACCAGCCGACCAGCTGATCGCCCGTCTTGCGCAGGAGGTCCTGCGCCACTACCCACCCTTCGAGTAGGGCGTCCTTGGCGCCGCCCCCCGTCTCACCCGGAAGACGGATGGTCGACTCGACGACGAGGTAGGGAGCGCCCGAATCCGGAGTGCGGAACAGATCCCCCGCCAGCAGGCCGAAGCGCGCCTCTCGGCCCATCGTGCCGTGATCCTGCAGCGCGGCGAGCGCGCGCTGGGTGATGAAGATGGGGATCGTCGGAGGGCCCTGCCCCGCACCGTCGAGCGGCGTCCAGAGAATCGAAGCCGCCACCGGCATTCGCCGGTCGCGGTAGCCAGGCTCGTCGGAGTCCTCGAGGTCGCCCGCATCGGGCGCGCCACCGGGCGCACGGAAGCGCGTCACCCTGCTCTGTGCTCCGTTCATCACCCGCTTCCGCATGCGGCTACCCGGCGGCAAAGTGAACCAAGCGTGAGATACTGCGCGCGGGACACCGCGTCAACCGCGGGCCCGTCCGGCGCCCTAGGACGGGGTCTCTGAACCGGCCAGGGTCCGCATCATCCGGTACCAGAACTCCAGCGCTTCGTAGAAGCTCGAGACGCGGAGCCGCTCGTCCCGGCCGTGCGCCCTGACGTCGTTCTGCTCTTCGAACACCGCCGAGACACCGTACGTCGGAATGCCGACGTTGCGCAGGAATAGGCCGTCCGTCGCACCCGCTTCCATCACCGGCACGATCGGCACACCCGGAAACTGCTCCGCCACGAGGCGCTCGATCGGGCCCATGATCGCGCGCGTGAGCGGGGACGGCGGGCTCGGGATCGGCGCGTAGATCGTGCGGATCGCGATGCGGTCGTCGCCGGCGAGACGCTGCAGCGTCGCCTCCACGTCGGCCGCCGGCTCGCCCGGCAGGATACGGCAGTTGACGGTGACCCGGGCGGACTGCGGCAGGGCGTTCTCGGCGTGGCCGGCTTCGAGCATCGTGGCCACGCACGTGGTCCGGAGCTTGGAGTTGTAAAACGGCACGGCGGACAGGCGCGCGATGGCGGCCGAGTCGGGTGGATCCTGCAGGACGCCGCGCATGTCGCCCGCGAGCGGCCCGGTCTCAATCGCCGCCGACCGTTCGAAGAACGCGCGCGATACCTCGTTCAGCGTGACGGGAAAGCGGTACTGCTCCAGGCGCTCCAACAGCGGCGCGAGGCGGTAAATGGGGTTGTCCGCGGGGCGCGGCAGCGAGCTATGCCCGCCCTTGTCGGTGGCTTCGAGCACGTAGGTCGCGTACACCTTCTCGCTCGCCTGCACCGCGAACATCACACGGCGTCCGTCCCGCAGCACGCCTCCGCCCGCGTCGGTGTTGAGCGCGAACTCGCCGTCCACCAGCGCGCGATGCTTGGTCACGAGCCACTGGACGCAGCTGCCGTTGGTCTCCTCGTCCCCCGTGAGCACGAGGATGAGATCGCGCGTGGGCCGGAACGCCGCCCGCCGCAGCCTGATGAAGTCGGCGACCAGGATCGCGTCTCCCACCTTGTCGTCGGTCGTCCCCCGGCCGTAGAAGTAGCCGTCCCGCTCGAGGAACGTGAAGGGATCGACCGACCAATCGGCGCGCCGCGCGGGCACCACGTCGAGGTGCGCGAGCGTCACGATCGGGCGGCCGCCCGTGCCGGTGCCGCGGTAGCGCGCCACGAGATTGCCGTGCTTCGCATCGGGGCCGATCAGTACGTGGACGTCGGCGGGCGGGAATCCCGCCGCGACGAGCCGCCGCGCCATGGCGCGGGCGGCCCGCGGCGTGTTGCCCAGGGAGTCCGTGGTGTTGATCTCGATCAGCTCGCGGAAGATGTCGCGCGCGAGCGCGCGGTCGGCGGCGGACGGTTCGGTCTGGCTTGCCGCCGGTGCGGCGAGCGCGGCGACGAGGAGCGCAGTCAGCGCCAGGCTCGCGCGTCTCACCCGACCCTCGCGATCGCGTCGATCTCAACGCGGACGCCCCGGGGCAGCGCGGCGGCCTGGATGGTCGCGCGGGCCGGCTTGTGGGCCGCAAAGTGTTTCGCGTACACCTCGTTCATGGCCGGAAAATCGGCCATGTCGACGAGATACACGGTCGTCTTGATGACCAGGTTGAGCCCGGAGCCCGCGCCCTTGAGGATCGCCGCGAGATTCTTCAGCACCTGGTCGGCCTGCTCCGCGGTGGTCTTGCCGACGAGCTCGCCGCTCTTGGGATCGAGCGGGATCTGGCCCGCCGTGTACACCATCCCATCCACCACGACCGCCTGGCTGTAGGGGCCGATCGCCTTGGGGGCGCCCTCGGCCACCACGAGTCTCAACCCTTTCGCTGGCATTAGAACAAGCCCTCGATCGTACCGTCCGGATGCACCCGGATCTTCTCCGCCGCCGGCGCCTTCGAGAGCCCCGGCATCGTCATGATGTCGCCCGCGAGGGCGACCACGAAGCCCGCGCCCGCGGACGGCAGGATGTCGCGAACCTGTAGGGTGAACCCGCTCGGCGCGCCGAGCTTGGCCGGGTCGTCCGAGAAGGAGTACTGCGTCTTGGCCATGCAGACCGGGGTCTCTCCCAGACCGAGGGCCGGGAGCTGCTCGAGCGCCCGCTCGGCCGCCGGCGCGAACGCAACCCCGCCGGCCCCGTAGATCTCTCTCGCGATCGTCTCGATCTTCTCGCGGATCGGATGCTTGACGTCGTACAGCGGCTTGAACCGGGCCGTACGGCCGTCGAGCAGCTTGAGCACCGCCTCGGCGACCCCCACGCCCCCCTCCCCGCCTTTTTCCCACACCTCGCACAGCTCCACGCCGACGTCCTCCGCGGCGCATTCGTCGCGCACGGCCTCGAGCTCGGCGTCCGTGTCGGTGATGAAACGGTTGAGCGCCACGACGACCGGCACGCCGAATTTCTTCACGTTCTTGATGTGACGCCGCACGTTGGCGGCGCCGCGTTTGGCCGCGTCCACGTCCGGCCGGCCGAGCGCGTCCTTCTTCACCCCACCGTGCATCTTGAGCGCCCGCACCGTGGCGACCACGACGGCCGCCTCGGGGTTCAGTCCCGCCATGCGGCACTTGATGTCGAAGAACTTCTCGGCCCCGAGATCGGCGCCGAACCCCGCCTCCGTCAGCACCACGTCACACAGCGTGACGGCGAGCTTGGTCGCGACCACCGAGTTGCAGCCGTGGGCGATGTTTCCGAATGGCCCGCAATGCACGAACGCGGGCCCGCCTTCGAGCGTCTGTACCAGGTTCGGGTTGATCGCGTCCTTGAGGAGGAGGGCCATGGCCCCTTGTGCCTTGAGGTCGCTGGCGCGCACCGGCTGCTTGTCGCGCGTGAGACCCACGACGATTCGGGCCAGCCGCTGCTCCAGGTCGTCCACACCGCTCGCGAGCGCCATGATCGCCATGATCTCGGAGGCGGGAGTGATGACGAAGCGTTCCTCCCGCGTCGGTCCCGCGTTCAGGCCGCCCAGCCCCACGATGATGCTCCGCAGGGCACGGTCATTCATGTCCATGGTGCGGGGCCAGGTGATGCGGCGCGTATCGAGGCCGAGTGCGTTGCCGTGGTGGAGGTGGGCGTCGAGCATCGCGGACAACAGGTTGTGCGCGCTCGTGATCGCATGGAAGTCGCCGGTGAAGTGGAGGTTGATGTCCTCCATCGGGACCACCTGCGCGTAGCCGCCCCCGGCCGCGCCACCCTTCACCCCGAACACGGGACCGAGCGACGGCTCCCGCATGCACAACGCCGCCTGCTTCCCCATGCGCCGCAGCGCCTGGGTTACGCCCACCGTGACGGTGGACTTGCCCTCTCCCGCAGGCGTGGGATTGATTCCGGTGACCAGCACCAGGCGCCCCTTCGGCTTGCGGCGCGCCAGCGCGGCCAGGCGAACCTTCGCCTTGTACTTGCCGTACAGCTCGATTTCGTCGTCGTCGAGCCCGAGCTCGCCAGCGATCTCGCCCACCGGGCGGAGCTTCGCCGCCTGGGCGATGGCGATGTCGGTGGGCACCTTGGCCGTGGTCGTCACGAATCCTCTCCCGTTAAAGCGCCGTGGTGAGGCGCGCTCCGAAGAGCCGGTGAGCATTGTCCGTCGTCCGCTGCGCGATCGTCTCGAACGACTCGCCGCGGGCCCGCGCGAGCGCCTCCGCCACGGCGCGCACGAACCCGGGCTCGTTGCGCCGCCCGCGATGGGGCACGGGCGCGAGATAGGGTGCGTCCGTCTCGACGAGGAGACGGTCGGGCGGACAGGCGGTCAAGCGTTCCGTCATCGTCCAGTTCTTGAACGTGATCATGCCGCTGAAGGAAAAGTACGCCCCGATCGCCATCCCCGCCTCGAACACGCCGGCTCCCGAGCTGAACGAGTGCAGCATGACGGTGGCGCCCACACCCGCCAGCATCGCGGCCATGTCGGCGTCCGCGTCGCGCGCGTGCACGACCACGGGCTTGCCGAGCTCAGCGCCGAGAGCCAGCTGCGCCTCGAAGGCGCGGCGCTGCGCGTCACGCGGCGAGTGGTCGTAATGGTAATCCAGCCCCGTCTCGCCCACAGCCACCACTTCGGGTAGGGCGAGCAGGTCTCTCAGGCGGGCGGCCGCGGCCGGCGTCCAGTGCCGCGCCTCATGGGGGTGGATGCCCGCCGTGGCCGACAATCCGGCCCGCGCCCGCGCCAGGGCCGCCGCCCGGTCACTCTCGGCCGGCGCGGCGCCCACCACAACAACGTGACCCACCCCCGCGTCGCGGGCCCGCGCCAGCACGACGTCGAGGTCGGCGTCGAACGCCCCATCGCCGAGATGGCAGTGGGCGTCCACGAGGGAGGGACGCGCCACGGCGCGCGCCTAGCGCGTCGGCTGCGGGGCGCGGGGCTCGGGTGCCGCGGCCGAACCCGCCGCCCGGAAGGCCCGGGCGCCGCGGGCGTCCTCACCCGGCCAGCGCTTCTCGATGTCCATGAGCAGCGGCGCCGCGATGTAGATCGAGGAGAACGTGCCCGTGAAGATCGCGAACGTCATCACCAGGGCGAACGGGCGCAGCACCTCTCCCGCCAACAGCACCAGCGCGATCGTCGTCGCCATCGTGGTGCCGTGAGTCAGCACGGAGCGCGGCAGGGTCTCGTTGATCGACAGATTGAGGATCTCGTACAGGTTCTGGCGCCGGAACTTACGCAGGTTCTCGCGCACGCGGTCGAAGATGATGATCGTGTCGTTGAGCGAGTAGCCCACCATCGTCAACACGGCACCGACCACGACCAGGCTCACCTCGAGGTCCAAGTACCGGATGAACGCAATGGTGGTGAGGATGTCGTGGAACGTGGCCAGGACCGCCGCCAGCCCGAACCGCCACTCGAACCGGAAGGCGAGATAGATCAGGGTCACGATGAAGGAGAAGAAGATCGCGAGAAACGCCTTCCCCTGGAGCTCGCGGCCCACCTTTGGGCCGACGGCTTCGGTCCGGACGATCGTGTAGTGCTCGGGAGCGGCTCCCAAGCCCCGCGTCAGGGCCGAGTCCACGGCGGCGGCCGTCGCCTCGGTCGAGCCGTCGGCGACGGCGCCGCCCTTGGCGATGCGCGCCCGGATCACGTACTCCGTGGGATCGCCGAACTGCTGGATTTCGGCGTCGCGGATGCCGGCGGCGTCGAGCGCCGCTCGCAGCTTCCCCGTTCCCACGGGTGCGGCGGTGTGGACCTGGATCAGCGTGCCGCCGGTGAACTCGATCGAGTAGTTCAAACCGCGCACGAGGAACAGCGCGAATCCGGGGATGATGATCGCCGCGGTGAGCCCGTAGGCCCAGCGGCGCCACCGGATGAAGTCATAGTTGGCGTTGGCGAAGAGTCGAATCATCTCAGACGCTCAGGGTAGCCATGTCCGGCCGGCGCTCGAGCCAGATCATGTAGAAGGTCCGAACCACGAACACGGCGGTGATCATCGAGGCGGCGATACCGATGATCAGCGTGATGGCGAAGCCCTGCACCGGGCCCGTGCCCACGAGATACAAGATGAATGCGGTGAGCATGGTGCTCACGTTTGAGTCAATGATCGCGCTCATGGCGTGCCTGAACCCTTCGTCCACGGCGGTGCGCACCAGCTTGCCGTGCTGCAGCTCCTCGCGGATGCGCTCGAAGATCAGCACGTTCGCGTCCACCGCGATTCCCACCGACAGTACCAGACCGGCGAGGCCGGGCAGCGTCAGCGTGAACCCGAACCCTGCCAGGCCCCCGAGGGTGAAGATCACGTACAGGCCGAGCGCCGCGACCGCGAGCGCTCCCGAGAGGCGGTAATAGACGAGCATGATCCCGACGACGAGCACCACGCCCACGATCCCGGCGCGGATTCCATCGTTGATGGAGTCCCTGCCGAGCGACGGCCCGATCGTCCGCTCCTCGATGATCGTGAGCGGCGCGGGGAGCGCGCCCGCCTTCAGCACCAGCGCCAGATCCTGGGCGTCCTGCAACGGCTTCGCGCCCAGCTCGATCTGTCCCCGCTGGCCGATCTGGCTCTTGATCACGGGGGGCTGGCCCTGGACCCGGCCATCGAGGATGATCGCCATGTAGTCGTTCACGTGGCGGCCCGTTTCGCGCTCGAACGTGCGCCCGCCGCGGCGCGACAGCACGAAGTTCACCACCGACTGGTTGGTGAGCGGGTCGCGCGTCGCCTTCGCGTCCTGCAGCTCCTCTCCCGTGATGATCGCGCGATCCTCGACCGCGTACAGCGCCCGGTAGCTGCGCGCGGCCCGTGACATCACTTCTGTGCCCCAGCGCAGCTCGATCCCCCTGGGAACGAGCCGCTGCACGTCGGGGCGGGCGAGCAGGCTCTCGGCCACCGGCACCTGCTCCTCAGGCACGAGGTATTCGCCCGGCAGCTGCCCCTGGAAGAGCAGCGAGGAGAGCGCGCCGGGGGCGTTCGCTTCGCTCGTATCGGGCGCCGCGGTCTTGCCCTTCGCGGGCTTCTTGGCCTTCGCGGTATCCGCGCCGAACAGCTGGGTGACGCTCGCCGCGGCGGCTCCCTGCCCCGGCGCCTTGACGCCGGCCTGCCGCAGCGCCTTGTCGATCTCGGGCAAGGCGTCGCGGAACAGATTCTTCATGTCGGTGATGCGGAACTCGAGGAACGCAGTCCGTTGGATGATGCCCTTGGCGCGCGCCGGGTCTTTCTCGCCGGCCAGCTCCACGATCAGGCGGCAACGCCCCTGGAGCTGCACGACGGGCTCGGTGGTGCCGAACTCGTCGATTCGCGTGCGCACCACGCGCTGGGCGCGCTGGATCGCATCGGCGCAATCTGGGACGGGACCCTTGGACTGATCCACTTCGAGCGCCAGGTGAATCCCGCCCTGCAGGTCGAGCCCGAGGTTGATCGGGACGCGGCGGATGGTGGTGTCCTTCATGCGACCGGTCGCCGCGTCGCGCACGCGCTGGGTGACGTTGGCCGGGATCAGCGCCCAGATGCTGAGCGCGAGGAGCACTCCGGTAGCGAGCAAGCGTGAACGAATCGTGCCGAACATCGCGTCCCCTACCCGTTGAGGATCGCGCGCGCCGCGACTGCGTCGCGCCCGATCTGGTCGACCAGCGCCTCGCGCGACGGGAACGTCTCGACGTCGCGCAGCCGGCGCACCCACTCCACCGTCACGGTCTGGCCATACAGATCGCCGGTGAAGTCGAACAGATGGATCTCCAGTCCGCGTGCGGCTACTCCGAACGTGGGCCGCGCGCCCTGATTCATCATGCCGTCGTGCCGCCTCCCGACAACTTCCACCCGCACCGCGTATACCCCGTCGGGCGGCAGCAGCTTGCGGGGATCGGGCGCGAGGTTGATGGTCGGGACGCCTATGGTCCGGCCCCGCCCCGCGCCCCGCTCCACGGTTCCCCGCAGGCTGTACGATCGCGCCAGGGCGCGCTCGGCCGAGCGCAGATCGCCGTGCGCCACCGCCGTGCGGATGAGCGACGACGAGATCGCCTGACCGTCGTCGGTCACCGCCGGCACGACGTCCATCGTGAACCCGTCCTCGCGCGCGAGCCGCCGCACCAGCTCGACGTCCCCTGACCGCCCCCGGCCGAACCCGTGGTCGTAGCCGAGCACCAGCTGCTCCATGCCGAACCGGGTCCGCAGCACTCCCCGCACGAACTCCTCGGGAGCGAGCCGGGCGAGCTCAGCGGTAAACGGCACGACTTCGATGCGCTCCACGCCGAGCGCCGCCACCAGCGCCCGCTTTTCATCCGTCAGCGTCAAGAGCCGCGGCGCCGCGCTCGGGTTCACCACCTCGAGCGGGTGCGGATCGAACGTCACAAGCAGGCTGGGCCGTCGCGCCGCCCGCGCCCGCCGCACGACCTCACGCAGTACCGCCTGGTGCCCGCGGTGCACCCCGTCGAACGTCCCGACGGTGGCGACTGTAGCGGTCACGGCTCGGCCACCACGACGCGCGGCTTCAGCACGTCTCCCTGACGCTCCGCCACGGCGATGAGCCGCCCCGCGGCGAACAGCGCCACCGGTCCCTCGTCCGCCGCTTCCGAGGGGACCGGCCGTCCGTGCATGACGGCGTCGCATCCCGCCGGGTCGAGCTCCCGCCGCGGCAATTCCCGGAGCAGCACGGCGGGGTCGCGCACGTCGCCCGCCTCGACCTTCTCGGGCGCTACCGCGTCGGCAAGCCGATACGGTCCCACCCGGGTGCGCGTGAGCGCGGCGAGGTGCGCCCCGCACCCCAACGCCGCCCCCACATCCCGCGCCAGGCCGCGCAGGTAGGTCCCGCCGCTCACCGTGGCGCGGAACGCCACGTCCGGCAACTCGAAGCGCGCGAGCTCGAGCTCGGTCACTTCGACCCGTCGCGGCGGCGGCGCCACCGGCTCACCACGACGCGCTCGCCGGTAGGCCCGCTCGCCCGCGACTTTCACCGCCGAGTAGGCGGGCGGCCGCTGGTCGTACGCCCCCCGGAACGTGGCGAACACCGCTTCTATCCGTGCGCGATCAATCCGTCGCCACGCATCCGACGTCGCCACCGGGACGCCGGTCGCGTCGTCGGTCGTGGTCGTCACGCCCAATCGGATCACGCCCTCGTAGGCCTTGTCCCAGCCCGCGGCGAACGACGCCAGGCGGGTGGCGCGGCCCACCACGATCACGAGCAGCCCCGCTGCGAACGGATCGAGCGTGCCCAGGTGGCCAACCCGGTCGGTGCCGAGGGCGCGACGCACCACATCGACGATGTCGTGCGAGGTGGGCCCGGCGGGGCCCCCCGGCTTCGCGACCAGCACCACACCGGAGATCAGCCCGCGTCCTCCTTGAGCGTGCGCAACACCCGGTCGATCTGCTGAGCGTGCTCCAGCCCGCGGTCCAGCTCGAAGCGCAGCTCGGGCGTCACCCGCAACGGCAGCGCCTTGGCGAGCTGCGCGCGCAGAAACCGGGCGGCGCTCGCGAGGCCCTCGAGCGATGTGGCCTTCTCCTCCTCACTCCCCATGACGCTCACGCGCACGCGGGCGTGCGTCAGGTCGGCCGACACCTCGACCCCCGTGACGGTGACAAAGCCGACGCGCGGGTCGCGCACGTTGCCGGTGAGAAACGCCGCCACGGTCTGGCGGATCGCCTCGGCTACGCGTTCGGGCCGGTGACTCGATCGTCGCATCATGTCAGAAGAAGCTCGCGCTCGTGTCCACGATCCTGGCCCCGTCGGCCCCTTCGATCAAGCGATCCGCCTGCCGCAGCACGCTCTCCGCGTGACCGCGATCGGTGGCCACCACGCACACCGTGAGCTCGGCGCGTTGCCAGAGATCGTGGTGGGCCGTCTCCGCGGCGGACACGTTGAAGCGGTTGTGGAGACGGTCCTTCAGGCTCTTCAGGACGTGCCGCTTGTCCTTGAGGGAGCGACAAGCCGCGAGGTGCAGCTCCCAGCTCATCACGCCCACGACCACGGTTCAGGCGCCGCTCAGCGACCGAGCGATCTCCTCGACGCGGTAGGCCTCGATCAGGTCGCCCACCTTCAAGTCGTTGAAGTTCTCCACCCCGATGCCGCACTCGAAGCCCTCGCGCACTTCGCGGACGTCGTCCTTGAAGCGCTTGAGCGACGCCAGCGTCCCGTCGTACACCTCCACCCCGTCCCGGATCACGCGCACCCGCCCGGTGCGCGGAATCACACCCGAGCGGACGAAGCTTCCGGCGATCGTGCCCACCTTCGCGATCTTGAACAGCTGCCGTACCTCCGCCTCGCCGAGCACGACCTCCTTCTTCTCGGGGGCGAGCAGGCCCTCCATCGCCGCCTTCACCTCTTCCACCGCTTCGTAGATGATGCGGTAGGTGCGGATCTCGACCTTCTCGCGCTCCGCCGACGCGCGCGCGTTGGAGTCGGGCCGCACGTGGAATCCGATGATGATCGCGTTGGACGCCTTGGCGAGCAGCACGTCCGAGTCGGTGATCGCGCCCACGCCGCGGTGCACCACCTCGACCTTGACCTCGGAGGTGGAGAGTTGGGCCAGGGCATCGGCCAGAGCCTCCGCCGGACCTCCCTGGTCCGCCTTGATGATGATCTGCAAGGTGGCGGCCCCGCCCTCCACCCGCTCGGCCATGAAGTCCTCGAGCGTCTTCACGCGGCCCGTGCGCCGGTGCTGCGCTTCGCGCTCGAGCCGCTGGCGCTTCTGCGCGATATCGCGCGCCGCCGCCGCGTCCTCCATCACCTGGAACGTGTCCCCCGCCTCGGGTACGCCTTCGAAGCCGAGCACCTGCACCGGCGTGGACGGACCGGCCGCCTCGACGGTCTGCCCGCGCTCGTCGTACATCGCGCGCACGCGGCCGTAGAACTGCCCGCAGATGAAGTCGTCCCCCCCGCGCAACGTGCCGTTCTGCACCAGCACCGTCGCCAGCGGCCCCTTGCCCGGGTCGAGCGTGGCCTCGAGCACCGTGCCCTGGGCGCGGCGCACCGGGTTCGCCTTGAGATCGAGCAGCTCGGCCTGCAACAGGATCTGGTCGAGCAGGTCTTGGACGTTCTTGCCGGTCTTGGCGGAGATCGGCGTCGCCAGCGTCGTGCCCCCGAACTCTTCGAGCACCACCCCGTGCGCGAGCAGGTCCTGCTTCACCTTCTGCACGTTCGCGGCGGGGAGATCGATCTTGTTGATCGCCACCACGATCGGGACACCCGCGTTCTTGGCATGGGAGATCGCTTCGATCGTCTGCGGCATGATGGCGTCGTCCGCCGCGACGACGAGGACCACGATGTCCGTCACCTGGGCCCCGCGGGCCCGCATGGCCGTGAACGCCTCGTGGCCCGGCGTGTCGAGGAACGTGATCGAGCGTCCCTCCTTGAGCTTGACCTGGTAGGCGCCGATGTGCTGCGTGATCCCGCCCGCCTCGCCGGCCACGACGTTGGCCTTGCGGATGTAGTCGAGCAGCGAGGTCTTGCCGTGATCGACGTGGCCCATGACGGTGACGACGGGCGAGCGCGGCTGGAGATCGCCCGGCGCCTCCTTCGTCGTCTCCTCCGGCGCGGCGAGGGCGTACTCCTCCTCACGCACCGCCTGGAAGCCGAAGGCCGACGCGATCAGCTCGATCATGTCGAAGTCGAGCCGCTGGTTGATCGTCACCATCTGCCCGAGCTCCTTGAAGGCGAAGGCGACGATCTCCTTGGCCGGCACCTTGAGGATGTTGGCGAGCTCGGAGACCGTGATGAACTCCGTGACGCGCACCAGCGTCTTCTCACGTTCCTTCTCGTCGCGCCGCTTCTGCTCCTCGACGTCGCGGAAGCTCGGGCCCTCCTCGCGGCGGTGCACGCCTTTGCGGGCGACCGGTCCCTTGATGGAGGCGAGGGTGCGCGAGATGTTCTGCGCCACGGCCTCCTGGTCCACGAGCGACTTCTTCCCCTTCTTGCGCTTCTTGCCCTTCTCGCGGCGCCGCTCCTCCAGCGGGATGGCGCCCGGCGCGGCCGAGGCGACGGGCCGCGGCGGCACGGCGCCGCCCGGGGTCGCGCTCGCCACCGGCTTGGGAC
>JAEHDT010000135.1 GCA_016880225.1 Gemmatimonadota bacterium
GAAGCCCGCGACCATGGTGGTGATGCGCAGACCGATCGCCACGGTGGTGGGAAGGTCGTGGAGCAGGAACAGGAACACCCAGAACGGCGCCGCCGCGATCAGGGCCGGCCAGAGCCCGCGGCGTACGCCCCGGGACGCCGTGAGCACCAGCGCCACGGCCGTCGTCGCCGCCCCACCCGCCGGCGCCGGGAGCAACCAGGCGAGCGCCGGTAGCGCTCCGGCGATGGCGAGTAGCGTGAAGGGATGGAGCCGGTTCACGCCGCGCCGATGGCGCGGAGCGCCCACGGGAAGCGCGCGGCGGTGCGGCGCGGCAGCGAGTGCAGCACCGAGGTCACGAGGGCGAAGGTGACCGCCTTGTCGCCGAAGTCAGACACGAAGCTCCCGAAAAAGCACGCGCCCAAGGGCGGCAGTCCGAGCGCCTTGCCGAGAGCGGTGGTGAGGGCGATGCCGCCGGTGGTGGTGCAGCCGAACACGAGGTACGAGATGGGCGTCGACGTCACGGCCGCGATCACGCCGAGCCCGAGCCCCACGGGAACGGCCGTGCGGAGGCTGCGGAACAGCCCGGCGCGCGCCGCGGCCCAGGCGTACAGCGCCACGATGATCTGCACCACGACGAACGGCCAGAAGGTCGGATTGCGGAGCGTGTTCACGGCCGACGTCACCACGCCCGTAGCGATGCCCACCGCCGGGCCCGCGAGCGCGGTGGCGAGAATCGTTCCCGTCGTGTCGAGGAACAAGGGCAGCGCCACGGCGTCGACCACGGCCGAGAGGGCGAGACTGATCGCGGCGGCGACGGGGATGAGGACGAGCAGGCGGATAGACAGCGGGCAGCTTCCGTGAGGGTCGCGCCAAAGATAGATATAGCCTCATGCTCGCAACCAGCCTGCTCCACGCCGCCGCGCTCCTCCTCACCGCGCCCGCGCAGGACACCCTCTCCCCGGCGGCGCATCGCGTGCTCGCCGACGTGCGCTACCTCTCGGCCGACGCGCGCGAAGGGCGCGGCATCGGGACCGGAGGCCTGGCCGACGCGGGACGCTACATCGCCGACGCGTTCCGCCGGGCCCGGCTCAAGCCCGCCGCCGACGGCTCGTTCTTCCAGCCGTTCACCATCGCGGCCGACGCTCCGGCGGTCATGCACACCCACCTGGCCGGGGCGGAGACGCGCAACGTGGTCGCCGTGCTTCCCGGCCGCGACCCAGGCCTCCGCAGCGAGGTGGTCGTGGTGGGCGCGCACTACGACCACCTCGGCCTGGGCGGCTTCGGCGCGCTCGACCCCGACTCGACCGGCCGGGTGCACAACGGCGCGGACGACAATGCGTCGGGCTCGGCCGCGCTGCTCGAGATCGCGCGGCAGCTCCGGTCCCGGCGCCCGGCCCGCACGATCCTGTTCATCGCGTTCTCAGGCGAGGAGCTCGGTGACCTCGGCTCCTCGTACTTCGTGAAGCACCCCCTGGTGGAGCCGATCGACTCCGTGTACGCGATGGTGAACCTCGACATGGTGGGCCGCCTCCGGAACGATCGCCTGCTCGCCCTCGGCGCGGCGAGCGCGAAGGAGTTCCCCGGGCTGCTCGATTCCCTGAACGCCGCCGAGGGACACTTCGATCTGCACGCCTCGGGTGACGGCTGGGGCCCGAGCGACCACGCGTCCTTCTTTGCCGCCAAGCGCCCGGTGCTGCACTTCTTCACCGACCTGCACGAGGATTACCACCGCTCCACCGACGATTGGGAGCGGATCGACGCCGCAGGACTGGCCCGAGTGGCCACGTTCGCGGCCGGGGTCGCGTGGACCCTCGCCAACCGGCCCGCCCCGCTCACGTTCGTGGACGCGCCGCCGCCGCTCGCCACCACCGGCGGCCAGGGCTACGGCGCCTACCTCGGCACGATCCCCGACATGAGCGAGTCGCCAGGCGGCGTGCGCATCACCGGCGTCCGCGCCGGGAGTCCGGCCGAGCAGGCGGGGCTCAAAGGGGGCGACATCATCACGGCAATCGGCGCCAAGACCGTCGCCAACCTGTACGACATGACCGACGCGCTACGCAGTCATCAGGCGGGGGATACGGTCGCCATCGTGCTGCGACGCGGGGACGCGGAAGTGCACGTCACGGCGGTCCTCGGCAAGCGCACGTGACCGCCACGCTCGACCCCGGCAAGATCGTCCGGGCGCTGCGCGCCGCGCACCTGCACGACGCGTCGCGCGAGGAGCTGCTGCGGCTCGCCTGCGAGCGGCTGCGGAGCCTCGGCGCCCCCTACACGTCGGTGTACGCCTACATGCTGCGGGGTGACGAGCTGGTGCTCGAGGCGCACGCGGGCCGCGACACGGAGCACACCCGCATCCCCGTGGGCCGGGGCATCTGCGGAACGGCGGTGGCCACCGGGGAGGACCAGAACGTCCCCGACGTCGCGGCCGTCGGGAACTATCTCGCCTGCAACCTCGACACCAAGTCGGAGCTCGTCGTGCTGATCCGCCGTGGCGAGACGATCCTCGGGCAGCTGGACGTGGATTCGGACGTGCCGGCAGGGTTCACCGACCGGCACCACCGCATAGTGAAGGAAGTCGCGGACGCCCTCGCCGTGCTGCTGTAGCTACTCGACCCGCGCCTCCGCCGCCCCTTCCCACCCGAGCAGCGCTAGCCGGGCCGCGTCCGCGTCGTGGTCCAAGAGCTCGGCGTAGCGCCCCCACTCGATGATCGTGTCGAACAGCGACTGGGCCGGGATGAAGGGAAAGTAGATCGTGAGATCGGCGAGCACCTCCTCGTCCTCCACGGTGCCCTCCTCCTTCAGCATGGCGAGCAACCGACCGAACAAAGGCTGCTTCGCCAGGCGCGTGCGCGTCGCGTCCTTGCGCGCATCGTCGTCCATCGCCATCACGTCGCGCCCCGCCTGGGTGAGCTGCACGATCTCGCCCGGCGTGTTCACCCACCCGAGCTGCTCCGCCCCCCGCACCACCGCGGACATGCGGTCGTAGTCCACCCCCAGGTCCTCGGCCAGCTCGAACACGGGGCCCTTGCCGTCGGGACGGGTGAGCAGGTGGTCCAGGAGGCCGGTGACCTCGGAGACGTGGACGCGGGGGAACGGCACGAGTCGCTGCGGCGCGGCCGGCGCCGTTTCGGGCAGCAGCGTCGCCGTGAGGATCGCGTGCAGCCGGTCCACCATCGCCTCGAACTCGGGGCTCCGCTCCTGTCGCGGATAGGGCAGCGAATTCTCGAGCTCTTCCCGCACGTGCCCGGGGTTCGAGCCGAACACGACGATCCGGCCCGCCAGGAACACGGCCTCCTCCACGCTGTGGGTGACGATGACGAGAGTATTCACGCCCGTTGCCGGATCGCGCCACAGGTCCACCACCTGGCTCCGCAGGTTCTCCGTCGTGAGGGGATCGAGCGCGCCGAACGGCTCGTCCATGAGCAGGATCTCCGGCGCCACCGCCAGGGCGCGTGCGAACCCCACCCGCTGCTTCATGCCGCCCGACAACTCCTTGGGGTAGGCCTGCTCGAACCCGTCGAGCCCGACCAGATTGACGGCCCGCGCGACCGCGTCGCGCCGCGCCGCGCCGTCCACCCCGCGCGCCTCGAGGCCCATGGCGACGTTCTCCGCGACCGTGAGCCACGGCAGCAGCGCGAACGACTGAAACACCATCGCCGCCGCGCCGAGCACGCCGTCGAGCCGTTGCCCGCGGTACAGCACCGTGCCCTCGGCGGGGCGCGCCAGGCCCGCGAACAGGCGCAGCAGCGTGCTCTTGCCGCACCCCGAGGGCCCCACCAGCGCCACCACCTCGTGCTCGTGCACGGCGAGCGACACGTCGCGCAGCGCCTCGAGCACCTGGCCGTTCGGCAGCCGGAAGCGCTGCGTCACGTGCTGCGCCTCGAGCAGCAGGGATCCGGGCGTCATTGCACCAGGCCGAAGCGCGACCGGGCCCACTCCATCATCGAGTGCCATACGACGCGGTTCCAGCCGACCACGATGAGACTCATTAGGGCGATCCCTCCCGCGAGCAGCGGGAAATTGGCGTGCGCGGTGGCGTCCGAGATCAGGCTCCCCAATCCTCGCGTGGTCCGCAGGGCGCCGCCGGCGTCGATGTACTCGGCGACGATCGATCCGTTCCAGGCCCCGCCCGCCGCGGTCACCCAGCCCGTCACGAGCGCGGGGAAAGCGGCCGGCAGGTACAGCACGCGCCAACGCGCCAGGCGCCGCAGCCGGAACGCCGCCGTCGCGTCCTTGAGCTGCTGCGGAATCGCCGCCACTGCGGAGATCACGTTGAACAGGATGTACCATTGCCCCGCAAGCACCATCAACGCCACCGCGCCGATCCCGAGTCCGATGCCGATCCGCTCGAACAGCAGGATCACGAGCGGGAACAGCATGGGAGCAGGAAACGACGCGACGACCTGAATGACCGGCTGCAGCGCGCGGGCGAGGCGCGGTGAGCGGCCGATCACCACCCCGGCCGGGA
The DNA here is from genome assembly GCA_016880225.1 of Gemmatimonadota bacterium. Classification (GTDB taxonomy): domain Bacteria; phylum Gemmatimonadota; class Gemmatimonadetes; order Gemmatimonadales; family GWC2-71-9; genus AG41. The sequence goes on from JAEHDT010000135.1 coordinate 4,448, forward strand.
GGGCCCACGCGGTCGAGAGGAAGACCGCGCCCATCACCCGCGAGAACGTGAGCGCCGCGGCGGCGAGCAGCTCGCCCCATTCCGCCCACCCGAGGCGGCCGACGAGAAGCCACAGGCGCCAGGCGCCGAGCGCGCCCAGCGCCGCGATCGCGGCCGCCAAGAGCCCAGCGCCGACCTTCCGCGCGATCGGGTGCTCGAAGGCGCGCCGTGGGGCCCGCAGGATCACCGGCCCTACCGCCCGGAACGGGCGCTCGAGCGGCCGCGCCGCCTGGCGCGCGCTGCGGTAGGCGCGCAGCTGCAGCATGGCCGCGCGGCGCGGCAGCCGCGCCCGGCGCAGGAATTCGAGCACCCACGAGGAGGGTGCCGGCCCCCCGCCGCTCTCGTCCAGCCGGAACTTTTCCACCCACACGACCAGCGGGCGCCACAGCAGCTGATCGAGGCACACGATCATCGCGACCATCGCGAAGATCGCGAGCGCCATGGCGGGCACGTTGCCCTGGTCGAGCGCGACGCTCATGTACGACCCGATGCCGGGGAGGCGGTAGTCCCGACCGCCCAGGCGGAACGCCTCGTTCACCATCAGGAAGAACCAGCCGCCCGCCATCGAGAGCATGCCGTTCCACACGAGTCCCTGCGCGGCGGCTGGAACCTCGAGCTCCCAGAACGTGCGCGATGCCCTCCACCCCGCGACCTGACACGCGTCCCGCAGCGGCACGGGCAGGCTCTTGAGGGAGCTATAGAACGAGAGGGCCAGGTTCCACGCCTGCGCCGTGAATATCATCAGGATGGCGGCGAGCTCGAGCCCCACGTTACGGGTCGGGAACAGCGACATGAGCCCCAGCACGAGTCCGGGGAGGAAGCCAAGCACGGGAATGCTCTGGAGGATGTCGAGCAGCGGCAGCAGCAGGCGCTCCGCGGCCCGCGACTTCGCGGCGGCCCACCCGAAACCCAGGGCGAAGAGGTACGAGATGACGAGCGCAGTCACGCCGCGGGACAACGAGAACAGCGCGTACCTGGGCAGCGCGCCGAATCGCAGATCGATCCGGACCGCCTCCGCCAGCGGGGCCCGGAACTCGCGCGCGAACGCCACCACACCCGCGATCACTCCGCCGAGCAGGCAGAGGATCGCGACGTCGGCCAGCCCGATTCGCCGGAAGCTGCGCTTCATGGCCATTCTATCCGTTTAACTTGAAACGCGATGCCAGCAACCGCGACGGAGACGACGGTCGAGCTCACCGGCATCCGCCTCTACACGCGACGGGTGGGAGACGGTCCGCCCGTGGTGGTGTTGCACGGCGGCCCCGGCGCCCAGCACGACTACCTCCTCCCCCAATTCGACCGGCTCGCCACGCACCGCGCCCTCCTCTATTACGATCAGCGCGGCGGTGGGCGGTCCCCGGCCCCACGGGATCTGCCGGTCGGCTGGCGCGAGCACGTGGCCGACCTCGAAGCGCTGCGCGGTTGCTGGGAGCTGGAGCGCCTGACCCTGCTCGGCTACTCCTGGGGAGGGCTCCTCGCCATCCTCTACGCGCTGGAGCATCCCATGCGCGTGGCGCGGCTCGCGCTCGTCGCTCCGGCGCCGGTGACGGCGGCCTGGCACCAGGAATTCGAGCGCCGATTCGCCGAGCGGATGGCCCAGCCCTGGATAGCGCAGCGCCGCGCCGAGCTCGCGGCGTCGGGCCTGGCACGAACCGACCCCGAAAAGTACCGCCGCCTCGCGTTCGCGCTATCCGTCGCCGGCTACTTTCGCGACCCGGCCCACGCCGGAGAGATGACGCCGTTTCGCGTCACCGAGCGTACCCGGCGGGCGGTGTGGGAGAGTCTCGGGCATTACGACCTGCGCGATCGCATCCGGCACACCTTCCCGAGCGGCGCCGCTCCCCGCTCCCTCCTTCTTCACGGCATCTACGACCCCATGCCCCTGGAGGCGGCCCGCGAGACGGCGGCGCTGCTCGGCACCGGCGTGATCGAGCTCGCCACCGGGCACGCCCCCCATGTGGAGGCGACCGAGGAGTTCGTGCGGGCGCTGGACGGATTCCTGCCCCGCGGCTGAGCCGTTAGGTTCAACCGGAACCCATGGACCGGCAAGCCGTCCGCCACACCCTCGAGCAGCTCGCCGCAGTGCTCGAGCTCCAGGGCGAGAGTGCGTTCCGCGCCCGGGCGTTACGGCACGCGGCCCGCTCGGAGCTCCTCGCCACGGGCCGCTCCAGCGCACTCGACGAGCTGCGCGAGCAGGTGCCGCTGGGGCTGGTGGACATGCTGCGCATCCCGGGGCTGGGCGTCGCCAAGGTGCGCCGGATCCACGAGGCCCTGGCGATAGAGTCGCTCGCCGAGCTCGAGGCCGCGGCCGCCGACGGCCGGCTGGCGGCGCTGCCGCGCTTCGGCACGAAAACCGCCGAGACCGTGCGTCGCGGCATCGCCTCGCTCCGCCAGGCCAGCGACGTGCGTCTGTTTCACCACGCCCAAGACGAAATCGAGGGCGTGCGGCGGGCCCTCGCGGGACTGGACGGAGTGCTGCGGGTTGAGTGCGCCGGGGCCGTGCGCCGGTGCTGCGAGGTGATCGGCGAGCTGAATCTCGTCCTGGTCCACGCGGGTCACGGCGCGCCCGAGACGCTGGAGCACCGGCTCGCGCGGGCCCCCGGCGTCACTGAGATCGGGGGCAGGGAGGGCAGGATCACGCTGCGCTTCGCGTCAGGTACCGTCGTGGACGTGCTGCTCACCACGCCGGACCGGTTCGGGCTCGACTGGATCCGGGCGACGGGGTCGGCGGCGCACGTTGCGGCGCTCGAGAGCCGGGCGCGTGCGGCCGGGGTCGGGCTCGACGGCCCCCATCCCGATGAGGAGGGCGCATATCGTGCCCTGGGCCTCGAGTGGGTGCCACCTGAGCTGCGCGAGGGCGACGGCGAGGTCGAGGCGGCGGCGCGCGGCGCGTTGCCGCGGCTGGTCGAGCAGGCTGATCTCCGAGGCTTGCTGCATTGCCATTCCAACTACTCCGACGGCACCGTCACCATCGCCGAGTGGGCCGCGGCGTGCCGAACGGCGGGCTACGAGTGGGTGGGCATCACCGATCACTCGACGTCGGCTGCGTACACCGGCGGCCTGAAGGCCGAGGATGTGGCCCGCCAGCACGCCGAGATCGACGCCGTCAACGCCCGCGCCGCCGGGGTCCGCGTGCTGAAAGGCGTCGAGGCCGACATCCTCGCCGACGGCTCCCTCGACTACGGGCCCGACGTGCTCGACCGGTTCGACTTCGTGATCGGCTCGATCCATTCGCGCTTTGGGATGTCCGAAGCGGAGATGACGCGGCGCGTGCTCACCGCCATGGACGATCCTCATCTCGCGATCCTGGGCCACCCCACCGGCCGCCTGCTGTTGCAGCGCGAGCCGTACGCCGTCGACCTGGAACAGGTGCTCCGGAAGGCCGCCGCGCGCGGCGTCGCGGTGGAAGTGAACGCCGACCCACACCGCCTCGACCTCGACTGGCGCATGGTGCGCCGCGCGCGGGAGCTGGGCGTCGCCATCTCGATCGGCGCGGACGCCCACTCGACCGGGGGCATCGCCCACGTCGCCGTCGGTCTCGGCATCGCCCGCAAGGGCTGGCTCGAGGCCGCGAACGTGTTGAACACGCGCAACGCCGCCGGCTTCCTCGCCTTCGCCGGCCGGCGCCGCTCCCGAGCGGCCTGATGCCAGCGAAGCCGAAGGCAGCGCCGCAGGCGAAGCGGCGCGCGCGCGTCCGCAAGATCATCGCCCGCCTGGAGCGAGCGTACCCCGACTCGACATGCGCGTTGCACCATCGGTCCGCGCTCGAGCTGCTGGTCGCGACCATCCTTTCCGCCCAGTCCACCGATGCCCGGGTCAACATGGTCACTCCCGCGCTGTTCGCGAAGTACCGCTCGGCGGAGGACTTCGCCGCCGCCGAGCCGGCCGCGCTGGAGCGCGACATTCACAGTACCGGGTTCTTCCGGAACAAGACAAAGTCGATCATCGGCATGGCACAGGCGCTCGTGGAGCGCCACGGGGGCCAGGTGCCCGGCACCATGGACGAGCTGGTGGCGCTCCCTGGCGTCGGTCGTAAGACGGCGAACGTGGTGCTCGGAACCTGGTTCGGAAAGAACGAAGGCATCGTCGTGGACACGCACGTCCAGCGGCTCGCGACCCTGCTCGGCCTCACCAAGCAGACGGACGCCGTGAAGATCGAACTCGACCTGATGGCGCTCGTGCCACGCGCCAAGTGGACGTGGTGGTCGCACACCCTCATCCTGCACGGCCGGCGCGTGTGCATCGCCCGAAGGCCGAAGTGCGAGGAGTGCGTGGTGAACCGGTTGTGTCCGAGCTCGCGCGTATGACGCTCCCGCCCGTCGACCGGGCCGCGTTGGTCGCCACCCGCCGCGACCTCCACCAGCACCCCGAGCTGGGGTTCGAGGAGCGGCGCACCGGCACGCTCGTGGCGGAGCGGCTGGGGCAGCTCGGCTACACGGTCCGCACCGGCGTCGGACGGACCGGCGTGGTGGCGGTGCGGGATGGCGCACCGGCGGGCGGGCGCTGCGTGCTGATCCGCGCCGACATGGACGCCCTGCCGGTCGAGGAAGCGAACGACGTGCCGTACCGCTCCAGGCACCCGGGCAAGATGCACGCCTGCGGCCACGACGGGCACGTCGCGATCGGCCTCGAGGTGGCGCGACGGCTGCACGCCGTCTTCCTCCCCGGCGCCGTGAAGCTCGCCTTCCAGCCCGCCGAGGAGATCTCGAACGGCGCGGAGGCGATGATCAAGGACGGCGTGCTCGACGCGCCCAAGGTGGACGCCGCCTTCGGCATCCACCTGTGGAACGACCTCCCCGCGGGCACCATCGGCCTCATGGCGGGGCCGATCATGGCCTCGGTGGACGAGTTCGAGATCACGATCGTCGGGAAGGGCGGGCACGCGGCGGCGCCGCACCAGGCGATCGATCCCGTGCTGGTCGCGGCGCACGTGGTGACGGCGCTGCAGAGCCTCGTCGCGCGCCGCCGCAATCCGCTGGAAGCGGGCGTCGTCTCGGTCACGCAGCTCAACGCGGGCCACGCCTTCAACGTCATCCCGGGCCGGGCCGAGCTGCGCGGCACGGTGCGGACGTTCGGCGGCGCGTTCTTCGACCAGGCCCCCCAGCTCGTGCAGGAGACTGCGCAGGGAATCGCCCGCGCGTTCGGCGCCGATGCCGAAGTACGATACCGCCGGCTGTCCAAGCCGCTCGTGAACGACGAGAAGATGATGGCGCTGATGGCGGGCGTGGCCCAGGAGATCGTCGGACGGGAGCACGTCATCGACGGCATCCGCACCATGGGAGGAGAGGACATGTCCTTCTTCCTCGCCCGCGTGCCGGGGGCGTTCGCGTTCGTCGGGTCCGCGCCCCAGAACCGGAAGGCATCGCCGCATCACAGCCCGACGTTCGACATCGACGAGGAGAGCTTGGTGATCGGGGCGGAGCTGCTGAGCCGGACGGTGGTGCGGTACCTGGAACAGGGTTCCTGACCGCGCAACCCCTCGTTCATCGGTCCAAGCCCGGGCTCTCAGCCCGAGGAACCACGAGACCCGCCCCGGGATAGATTTCTCTTCCGATGTCCAATCAGCTCGCCTCCGAGCCCTCCGCGTACTTGAAGTCCGCCGCCCACCAGCCGGTGCACTGGCACCCCTGGAGCGACGCGGCGTTCGCGCGGGCGCGCGGCGAAGACAAGCCGATCCTGCTGGACATCGGCGCCGTGTGGTGCCACTGGTGCCACGTCATGGACGGCGAATCGTACGAGAACCCCGAGGTCGCCGCGGTCCTGAATCGCGACTTCGTATGCGTCAAGGTGGACCGCGACGAGCGGCCCGACGTGGACGCGCGCTACCAGCGCGCCGTCCAGGCGCTCACCGGCCAGGGCGGCTGGCCCCTCACCGCGTTCCTCACCCCCGACGGCGAAGTCTTCTTCGGAGGTACGTACTTCCCGCCGGAGGACAACCGCTACGGCCGGCCTGGATTCCTGTCGGTGCTCGGCCAAGTGGCCGGGATCTATCGACAGCAGCGCGACCAGGTGGCGGCGAACGCGACGGCGCTGCGGCGTCACGTGGCGAAATCCCTGGACGAAGCGAAGCCCGGCGCGGTGACGGCGGCGACGGTCGAGCGGGCGGCGCACGAGATGGCCCGCCTGTTCGACATCCGCTACGGCGGCTTCGGCACCGCGCCCAAGTTCCCCCACTCTGCGGGCGTCGCGTTCCTCATCGCCCGCTGGCACGACGCACGTGAAGGCTGGATGCGGGAGATGGCGGAGAAGACGCTCACGGCCATGGCCAAAGGGGGGATCCGCGACCACGTGGGCGGCGGGTTCCACCGCTACTCCGTGGACGAGCGCTGGATCGTGCCCCACTTCGAGAAGATGGCGTACGACAACTCGGAGCTGCTGCACGCGTACCTCGACGGCTA
>JAEHDT010000136.1 GCA_016880225.1 Gemmatimonadota bacterium
CCCCCCCCCCCCCCCCCCCCCCCCCCCCCCCCCCCCCCCCCCGAGCGGTTGCGCTTTCAGGACTTCGAGTTTCAGCGGCTGGCGAGCGGCCGCTGTCGCGCTCGAGTGGTGCTGACGTGGGCGGACGGGCGGCAGTTCGGGGGTGAGTCCGAAGGGGTGATTTCGCAGGCGGGCGAGCTGCGCTGCTGCGCCGAAGCGACGGTGCGTGCACTGGAGCGCGTCGTGCAGCCAAAGATGGGTTTCGAGCTGTTGGGCGTGAAGGCGGTGCGGGCGTTCGATGCCACGGTCGTGATCGTGTCGCTGTCGGCGCGGCAGGAGCCGCGCGCCTCGCGGCTGGTGGGTGTGTACCTGGCCGAGACCGACCCGCCGCGCGGGGCCGCGCTGGCGGTCCTGAACGCCACGAACCGCATACTGGGGAATTTCTTCGCGACACGATGAGCGGAATCGTGCGGATTCGACTGGCGGCCATCACGGCCGCGGCGCTCGCCGCCGCCTGCGGGGGGGGGGCCCGCAGCGCCGGCTCGCATGCTCCGGCCCCGCTCGTGGCCGACTCTACGGCTGCTGCGGTGGCGGCGCCGGGCGCCGAGTCACTCGCGGTCGTGGCCGCGCGGGCCGCGCAGGATTCCGCGGCCGACCAGCGGGTACTGGACAGCCTCCACGGCCCGCCTCGTGTCGCCGATACACTCCAGACCCACCCGGTCACGACTCCGCCCGTCAAGGGTGAAGAGGTGGAGCGCGAGGCCGTCCGGCTGTTCGGCGCCGAAGGCCGGACCGCGATCGGCGCAGCCGCCCCGGCCGAGCCGACCTTCGACATCGACGTCTCGAGCTTCGCGACCAACCGCCGCGTGCTCGAGTACCTCGAGTTCTTCCAGGTCGACGCGCGCGACCGCTTCGAGATCTGGCTGTCGCGCCTGGGGCGCTACCAGGGGATGATCCGCGAACGGCTGCGCGCCAAGGGCCTGCCCGAGGATCTCCTGTATCTGACGCTCATCGAGAGCGGTCTCTCCAACACCGCGGTGAGCCGCGCCAAGGCCGTCGGGATGTGGCAATTCATGGCCACCACGGGGCGGCTGTACGGTCTCACCGTCGATCCATGGGTCGACGAGCGCCGCGACCCCTTCAAGGCGACCGAAGCGGCCGTCAACTACCTGGCCGATCTGCGGCAGCGGCTCGGCAGCGTGTATCTCGCCGCGGCGGCCTACAACGCCGGCGTGGGCCGCATCGAGCGCGGCATCGATCGGCTCCCGGGCGAGACGGACTCGGTGGACGACCACACGTTCTTTCAGCTCTCCGACCGCCGCTACCTGCGCCGCGAGACCCGCGACTACGTGCCCAAGCTGATCGCCGCTTCGCTGATCGCGAAGCAGCCCGACCGCTATGGCTTTGCGGTGGAGCCGCTGCCGCCGCTCACGTTCGACGAGATCACCGTTCCCGACGCCACGGGGCTCGACGTGCTGGCGCGCCTCGCCGACACGACCGTGGCCGCCCTGCTCGAGCTCAACCCGCAGTTCGTGCGCGGGGTGACGCCGCCCGGCCGCAGCGTCGTGGTGCGCGTGCCGCGCGGGCACGGGACGCTGGTCGCGGAGCGCTTCGACAGCTTGGCCGTGACCGACCGGATCACGTTCGTCGATCACTACGTGGCCCGGGGCCAGACCTTGTCGGAGATCGCCAAGCGGTATCACGTGAACGTCGGCCTGATCGAGAGCGCCAACCCGCGCCTCCGGGCGCACGCCCTCCGGGTCGGGCAGCGGATCATCGTCCCCATGAGCGGGCGCGTCGTTCCGGCGTCAGCCTGGTCCGTACCTCCGGAGCCGCGCTACCGCCGGGTCTCGAGCACGGATGCGAGCGCCGGCCGCCATCGGGTCCGATCGGGGGAGACGGCGAGCGGGATCGCGCGCCGCTACGGCGTGTCGCTCACGGCGCTCCTCAACTACAACGGGCTGACGATGGGATCGCTGCTCAGGGCGGGGGACGTCCTCAAGATTCCGCAGAGGTGCGAAGCGACGTGCTGAAAACGAAGTAGGGGCGCGGCACGCCGCGCCCCTACCCAAACAGCCATCGTCTCGCCTCGTCAGGTCTTCCGCCGGTAGCCCTTCATCAAGGCGGTGGCGTACCCGTTTTGCGGGTCCTTCCCCGCGTCGAGCAGCTCCTGGACCCTGCCCGGACCGCGGTTGTACGCCAGCAGCGCGAGGCGCAGCTTAGCGTCGGGGTTTCCCTCGTAGCGCTCCAGCAGGTCCCGCAGAGAGCGGAACCCGAGGCGCAAGTTGGTGCCGCGATCGTACAGCTGTGCGGTCGTGAGGCCGGGCTCGTACAGCCGGGCCGTGCTCGGCAGCACCTGCGTGTACCCGATCGCGCCCACCTTGCTCCGCGCCTTGGCGTTGAACCCCGACTCCACCTTCACGAGCCGGAAGGCGAGCGCGGGATCTACCCCCTCCCCGAGCGCAACGTCGTAGATCGCCGCGGCGAGGTCGGCCGCGATGTTGTAGTGGGTGGAGTAGTCGATGATCGCATTGGCGCGCTCGAGCTGCAGCCGGGCGACTGCGAGCTCCCCGCGGGTCGCCTCGAGCGACTGCTCCAGCGAGCGTAGCTCGCCGATCAACGCGGGAGCGGTCAGCGTCGCCGGCTGGTCGTCGGCCGTGGCGCGTCGCGCCCAACCGCCAATGCTGCTGACGATCAGGGCACCGAGCAGGATCAATCCCCCCTGCAACATCAACTTCTGGGTGGTCGTGTGCATAGCCCTCTCTTGTATGCCCAGGCGGTCCAACACTGGCACCGCCCCGTCAATTCGCCGTCAATCGGCCGTGTCGCGCCGCCAGTCTCCGTGCGAACCGCCCGCTTTCTCGAGCAGCCGGACCTTGTCGATCTCCATGCTCCGGTCCGCCCCCTTCACCATGTCGTAGACGGTGAGCAGCGCGACCGACACCGCCGTGAGCGCCTCCATCTCCACCCCGGTCCGCCCGACCGCCTTCGCGGCGGCCCGCACGCGCACGCCGGGGAGACTCTCGTCGAGGCTCGCCTCGACCTCCACGTGGTCGAGCCCGACGGGGTGGCACAGCGGGATCAGCTCGGCGGTGCGCTTCGCCGCCAGCGTGCCCGCCACTTCGCTCACCGCCAGCACGTCGCCCTTGGCGACCTGCTGGTCCGCCACGAGTCGGAAGGCGTCGCGCGACATGCGGATCGTGCCCTCCGCGACCGCCGTGCGCACCGTGAGGGGCTTGTCCCCCACGTCCACCATCCGCGCGCGGCCCGCCGCGTCCACGTGCGACAGCTTCACGCCGCGTCTCCCCTCGCCAGGTCGTCGGCCAATACGGCTGCGACGAGCTGCGGGTTCACGTTCCCCTGCGCCAGGCCGCGCGCCTCGAGCACTTGCGAGATCGCCCTCACCAGACGCTGCGTTTCGCCGCCCGAACGTGCCTGGCGCCGCAACTCCGCGAGCAGGCCGTCCAGCATCGCCGTAAACCCGCCCCGCGCTTGGAACGGCTGCTGCGCAAGCGCGAACGCGTAGCGCCTGAGTGGCCCGGCGCGGACGGCGCCCAGGAATCGGCCGGCCGCATCCCCCCCGGCGGCGCTTGCCCCTGCATGAGCAAGGAGCCTGCCAGGGGCCCCCTCTGCTTGCGTAACCAGTTGTGCTACATCGCTTTGAGCGCTTGGACCGAGCTCGCGCTGTACGAATGCTGCCACGACGCTGTCGGCCAATCGTGCCACGCGGACACGCACCACGCGAGACAGAATCGTCGGCAACAGCGACTCCGGCGCCGCCGTCGTCAGCACGAACACCGTGTCAGCCGGCGGCTCCTCCAGCGCTTTCAGTAACGCATTCGCAGCCGCATCCGTGCCCGTCTGCGGCACGAGGCGCTCGGCATCGCCGATCACGAACACTTTGCGGCGGCCGAGTGCCGGCTTGAGCGCCATTCGGCGGAGCAGCAGCCGGATCGCCGCGATCCCGTGGATCGCGAGGCCGGACGTCGGCTCGTACAGCGGACGTTGCCGGCGCGCCGCCATTTCCTCGCCCAGCGCTTCCTCCACCAGCTCGACCTGCCGATCGGCATCCGCGCCCTTCCGGGCCAACTCGAGCGGCACGAACCAGTGCACGTCGGGGTGCGACAGACTCAGCACCAGACGGCACGGCTGGCACGAGCCGCATGGCTCGCCGTTCGCCTCTCCCCCGTCGCGGCCCTCACACGCCAGCGTCTGAGCGAGCCAGAGGGCCAGGCGCTGCTTTCCGACCCCCGTGGGGCCTTCAAACAGCAGCGCTTGCGGCAACCGGCCGGAGGCGATGGCGCCTACCAGCCGGTTTCGGGGCCCCGTGTGGCCGTACAGGGGGGGCATTGGCATGGCAGAATCTAGCCCGGGGCCAGTAGAACGGCCCATGTGGAAAACGCAACCTCATGTGGAGCAGGTTGTTATGCCCGTTTTTCGGGGCTTGTGCCCATCTAACAGCTTTAACAGTAATATATTATGAGATAAAGTGAGCACACACTCGCGAGATAGTGCCCAATTTCACTACGTTTTCGGTGTCTGTTTGGGGTGCGGTGATGCATCAGTCACCTCTGCGACCTGTCGCGTCGATGCAGCGGTCTCTCCCGCCAGGAGGGCTGCGGCTGCTCGCAGCTGCTGCGGCTGTCCGACAACGACCAGCACGTCGCCGGCCGCGAGCCGGAACTGGGGGCCTGGTGTGGTGATCTCCTGCTCGGCGCGGCTGACCGACAGCACCAGGGCGCCGGTCCGCTTTCGCAAGCCCGTGCCCGCCAGTGTATTCCCCGCGAGGGGCGAATCCGGGGTGAGGCGCAGCCGTTCCACCGCCATTTGCGGGATCCCCGCGACGGCGCCCAGACTCAAGCGGGCGGTGCCGTCGCCGCCGCGCAGGGCGGCGTACTGCGACGCCCGGATCTGATTCACCAGCCCCTCGATGTCCGCGCGAGGCACATTGTAGAACGCCAACACGCGGGCAAAGATCTCGATCGACGTCTCGAACTCCTCGGGGATGACGACGTCCGCGCCGAGGCGCGTGAGCTCGGCGATCTCCACCACGTAGCGGGTACGGGCGATGATGTGGATCCGGGGGTTGAGGCTGCGCGCCACGCGCACCATGCGGCGGGTCGCCGTGGGATCGGAGATCGCGACGACGAGCAGGCGGGCGCGCTCCGCGCCGAGCGCGCGGAGGATCTCCTCCCGCGTGGCGTCGCCGTAGAAGGCGGGCTCGCCCCGCGCACGGGCCTGCTGCACCGTTTGCGCGTTGAGCTCGACGATCAGATACGGCGCCTGGATGGAGCGCAGCGCGGCGGCCAGGTTGCGCCCGTTCAGGCCGTAGCCGGCGACGATCACGTGGTCGGTGAGCGGTTGGTCCGCCGCCGCGATCGCGTCCTGGCGGAGCCCCGGAAGCAGGCGATCCAAGGGGATGACGCGGTCCAACCGATCGAGGATCGCCGGGCCTCCCTGCAGGAGGAACGGCGTCACGAGCATGGTGAGCACGGCGACCGCGAGGAAGGTCTGGTACAGGCCCTCGGCGAGCAGCCCGGCCCCGCGGCCTTCGCGCGCCAGCACGAACGAGAACTCTCCGATCTGCGACACGCCGAGCCCGGCGAGCAGCGCCACCCGCCCGGAGTAGCCCAGCAGGGCCGGGCCGGCGGCCGCCAGCACGGTCTTCCCGCTCATGATCAGGACCACGCCCGCGAGCGCCAGCACCGGGTGGTCGCGCAGGAAGCCGATCTGCACCAGCATGCCGACCGCCACGAAGAACAACGAGATGAAGATGTCGCGGAACGGAAGCAGCTCGGCCATTGCCTGGTGGCCGTAGTCGGATTCCGAGATGACGAGTCCCGCGAGAAACGCGCCGAGGGCGAGAGACGCCCCGGCCGCCGCCGTGCCCAGGGCGGTGAGGGTCCCGACGAGGATCACGGCGATGAGGAACAGTTCCCGGCTCCGCGTCTTGAGGATCACCGCGAGCGCGCGCGGCACGACGGTGCGGGCCAGCACCAACACGCCGATGACGACCAGCACGGCCTTGCCCAGCGCGAACGCCAGTCCCGCGGCGCCGCTCTTCGCCTGCCCGGAAAGGAAAGGAAGGACGAGCATCATCGGCACGACGCATAGGTCCTGGAAGATGAGCATCCCCGTCGCGAGGCGGCCGTGCGGCGCATCGATCTCGCCCTGGTCCGTGAGGCCCTTGAGGACGATGGCCGTACTGGAGAGCGCGATGAGGAAGCCGAGCAGTAGCGCGACCTGCCATCTCACACCGAGGGCGATGGCCACGGTGCAGCTCAAGGCCACGGTGAGGATCATTTGGGCGCCGCCGCCGGCCAGTACCTGGCGGCCCATCTCGCGCAGCCGGCTCAACGAGAACTCGATGCCGATCGTGAACAAGAGGAGGATGACGCCGACTTCGGCGAGGCCTTCCACCTGGTGGACATCGGACACGAGGCCGAGTGCGTTGGGCCCCAACAGCACGCCGGCGACGATGAACCCGGGAAGGGCTGGTAGGCGGACGCGGTGAAAGATGAGAATGACGACGAGTGAGACGGCGAAGATGATCGCCAGGTCTCTGAGGATGACGTACTGGGTCACGAAGCTGCCTCGTATCTCATTGGCCTGGGCTCACTTGTCGGCCGTGCCGTGACGCGGCGCACGGGCCCACCGTGAAGACCATAATGGAAAAATGGGGCGGCCCGTGCAAGGTTGTGGCGCACTTTCGCGGGGCATCATTCGACGTGGGCACGGGTCGCTTCAGACTGCTGCGGCAGGACGACGCCGTTCGCGACGAGCAGCTGTCGCGCACGGAGGCGCAGCTACGCGCCACGGCGCGCCAGCAGGAGGCCGTGGCGCACCTCGGGCAGCAGGCGCTCGCGGGCGCTCCGCTCGACGAGCTGCTGGAGGGCGCCGTCCTGCTGTCGGCACGCGTGCTCGACGTCCCGTTCGTGAGCCTGCTCGAGCTCCGCGCGGAGACCCGAACGCTGGTGCTACGCGCCGGGATAGGTTGGCGCGAGGGTACGGTGGCGCGGGCGGTGCTGTCGGCGGAGGCGGACTCGCACGCCGGCTACGTGCTGCGCTCGACGGGGCAAGTGGTGGTGGAGGATCTGGCGCGCGACGCGCGGTTCGGCAGCGCTCCGCTCTTGGCGGCGCACGGGGTCGTTTCGAGTCTCAGCGTGCTCGTGCACGGCCAGGAGCGGCCCTTCGGCATTCTCGGCGCGCACACCGCCACGCGCCGGGAGTTCACCATCCAGGATGCGCATTTCTTGCAGGCGATTGCGAACGTACTCGCGACGGCGATCGACCGCAGCCGGGCGGAGGATACGTTGCGGCGCAGCGAGGAGCATTTCCGCTCGCTCATCGAGCACGGGTCGGACATCGTCACGATCGTGGGGGAGAACGGCGTATTCCGCTACGCGAGTCCCTCGGTGGAGCGGGTGCTCGGCTACGCGCCTCGCGAGCTGCTGGAGCGCAGCGCGTTCGACTTCGTGCACCGCGACGATATCCCGGCCGTCGGCGAGGCGCTGGCCCGGGCGATCCGCGACCCTGCGAGCCCGCAAGCCGCGGAGTTCCGGTTCCGGGCGCGGGACGGCTCGTGGCGGGTGCTCGAGGCGGTCGGCCAGGCGCGGCTGGAGGCGGGGGGCGCGGCGCAGCTGATCGTGAACGCTCGTGACGTGACCGAGCGGCGGCGCCAGGAGCGGGCGCTGCGAGAGAACAAGGAGCGGCTGCGCACGGTGATCGCCGGGGCGCCGCTCGTCTTGTTCGCGCTCGACCGTCACGGGGTGTTCACCATGGCCGAGGGGCGCGGCCTCGACTCGCTCGGCGTGCGCCCCGGGTTGCTGGCGGGGCGGTCGGCGTTCGAGCTGTACGCCGACCTGCCTCAGGCGCTGGTGGACGTGCGCCGGGCCCTCGCGGGCGAGACCTTTTCGTCCGTGGTCGAGGTGTTCGGGGTGGTGTTCGAGACGTGGTACTCGCCGGTCCGGGATGCGGCGGGCGAGGTCAATGGGGTCATCGGCGTGGGTACGGACATCACCGAGCGCCGACGTGCGGAGGAAGCGTTGCGCCGCTCGGAGGAGAGCCACCGCGCCCTGGTGCAGCACGCCTCGTATGCGATCTACCGGTCGTCGGTGGAGGGGCGGTTCCTGACCGTGAACCCGGCGCTCGTCAAAATGCTCGGCTACGGGTCCGAGCAGGATCTGCTCGCGGTCGACCTCGGGACGCAGGTGTACGCCGATCCAGAGGAGCGCGGCCGCATCCTGGGCCGGTTCACGACGGAGAACGTCATCGAGGGCGTGGAGGTGAAGTGGAAGCGCCGGGACGGCGAGCGGATTCTGGTCCGGCTGTCCGGACGTGCGGTGCGGCGGCCGGACGGCGCGATCGAGTGCTTCGAGACGATCGCGGAGGACGTGACGGAGCGGCGGGCCCTGGAGGAGCGGCTGCGGCAATCGCAGAAGATGGAGGCGATCGGCCAGCTCACGGGCGGGATCGCGCACGACTTCAACAACCTCCTCACCATCATCCTCGCGAACGCGCAGCTGCTCGCGAAAGCCCTGCCGCCCGAGCACGCGAACGCGCAGGCCGACCTGCGCGACGTCATGGCCGCGGCGCTGCGCGGCCGCGTGATGGTGAAGGAGCTGCTCGGCTTCGCGCGGCGCTCGAGCCTGGACCTGCAGCCGGTGCAGCTCGACGGCCTGCTGGCCGATCTCTCGGGCTTCCTGCGCCGCATCCTTCCCGCCGACGTGGAAATCGTGATCCGCGGGGCAAGCGACCTGCCCGACGTACGCGGCGACGTGCACGCAATGGAGCAGATTCTCTTCAATCTGGCGACCAACGCGCGCGACGCCATGCCGGATGGGGGCGAGCTGCGGATCGAGACGAGCCGCGTGCATTTGAGCGAGGAGCGGCGCCAGGCGTCCGGGGCGCTGCACGCCGGGGACCACGTCTGCCTGGCGGTCGGCGACACCGGGGTCGGCATGGACGAGCCCACGCGGTCCCGCATGTTCGAGCCGTTCTTCACGACCAAGCCGGCGGGGAAGGGGACCGGCCTCGGGCTCGCGACGGTGTACGGTCTGGTGAAGCAGCACGGCGCCGGGATCGAGGTCGACAGCGAGCCCTGGAAGGGCACGCGGTTCCGGATCTACCTCCCGCTCGCCGGCCAGGCGCGTTCGGTCGCGCCCCGCACGTCGGGCGAGGCGGTCGCGCGTGGAGGGGGCGAAACGATCCTGCTCGTGGAGGACGACGATCAGCTACGCCGGTCGGCCAAGCGCACCCTCGAGGACGCCGGGTACCAGGTCGTGTCGGCGGCGGACGGTCTCGAGGCGCTCGACGCGCTTCACCAGGCGACGGGCGTCAGGCTCGTGTTCTCGGACCTCGTGATGCCGCGGCTCGGCGGGCGGGCGCTGTTCGACGCCGCACGCCGGGCCGGGTACGCGACGCCGTTTTTGTTCGCCAGCGGCTACTCCGATCCCGACCGCGCGGCCGGTCTCGACCCCTCGGTGCCGCTGCTGCACAAGCCTTGGACCGGCGCGGATCTGCTGCGGAAGGTGCGGGAGCTGCTCGATCGGCCGTAGCGGGTCAGACGCCGTCGAGCACGTCTCGGACCTTGCGCGCCAGCGTGTCCGGCACGAACGGCTTCTGCAGAAACGCCACGCCCGCGGTCAGCACGCCCTGGCGGACCATGGCGTCGTCGGTGTAGCCGGAGGTGTACAGCACCTTCATGCCGGGGCGCTGAGGAGCCAGGCGCTCCGCCAGTTCGCGTCCGCTCATGCCCGGCATCACGACGTCGGTGACCAGCAGATCGATCGCGCTGCCGTGGCGCGCCGAGAGCTCGAGCGCCGCGGGTCCGTCGGACGCGTCGAGCACGCGGTAGCCGCACGCTTCGAGGCTGCGGCGCGCCAGCGTGCGGACCGGGGCCGCATCTTCGACCAGCAACACGGTCTCGTGGCCGCCGCGGACCGCCGCCGGGACGGGCGCGGGGGCCGCGGCCTCCGCCACGCCGGGCACGCGCGGAAGGTAGACCTTTACCGTGGTGCCGTGCGCCGGCTCGCTGTACACCCAGATGTAACCGCCGCTCTGCTTGACGATTCCGTACACCGTCGCGAGCCCCAACCCGGTTCCTTTCCCCACTTCCTTCGTGGTGAAGAATGGCTCGAACAGGTGCGCCTGGGTCGCCTCGTCCATGCCCACGCCGGTGTCCGTCACCGCGAGGCAGGCGTAGTCACCGGGAGGCAGGCGATGGCGGCGTTCCACGTGCTCGTCGGCGAGCGTGACGCGTGACGTTCCGACGCTGAGCCGGCCACCGCCCGGCATGGCGTCGCGGGCGTTGACGGCGAGGTTCAAGAGCACCTGCTCGAGCTGTCCGGGGTCGGCGCTCACGGCGCCGGTTGCGGAATCGAGCGACGTGTCGAGCGCCACGTCCTCGCCGAGCAGGCGGCGCAGCATGCGCTCCATGTTGACCACCACGGCGTTGAGCTCGAGGACCTTGGGCGCGAGCACCTGTCGGCGACTGAAGGCGAGCAGCTGCCGTGTCAGCTCCGCGGCGCGGAGGCCGGCGTTGCGGATCTCCTCGGCGTCCTCGCGCCGCGGGTCGCCCGCCGGAGTGTTGTGCAACAGCAGCTGGGTCGAGCCGAGGATGGCCGTCAGCAGGTTGTTGAAGTCGTGGGCGATCCCGCCGGCGAGCTGGCCCACGGCCTCCATCTTCTGAGATTGGCGCAGCTGCTCCTCCAAGTGCCGCTGCGCCGTCACGTCGCGCGCGAGTACCAGACGCGCGCGCCGGCCCGCGAACTCGAGCGGCCGGGCCACGAGGTCCACCTCGAACCGCTTGCCGTCCTTGGTGCGGTGACGCACGCCGGTGCGGACCGCGCCCTCCGCGGGGCGCCGGCTGAGCTCGTCGTCGAGCCGGGCCTGGTCTTCGGGAGCACGGATGTCGCGCAGCGTGAGGTCGAGAAACTCGCGCTCGGAGTATCCGTAGCGCGCGATCGCCGCTCCGTTGGCGGCCAGGATGCGCAGCGTTTCGAAGTCGTAGACGAACATCGGCTCCGGGTTCGTCTCGAACAGCAGGCGGTACTTGCGCTCGCCCTCGTGCAGCTGCTCCTCGGTCCGCTTGCGCTCGATCGCCATGGCGACCTGGGTGGACACGAACTGCAGGATGTGCTTCGCCGTCTCGCCGTAGCGGACCCCGGGGGCGTAGGTCTGGGCAGCCAGCACGCCGATAGTGCGGTCGCCGATCTTGAGCGGGACGCCGACCCAGTCGATGGAGGGCGGTCCGATCAGCTCGACTTCCCCCCGCTGCTCGAGCTCCGCGTGCACCTCCGGCGTGACGAGCAGCGGCTGGCCGGTGCGCAGCACGTACTCGGTGAGACCCTTCCCGAGCGGCTTGGGCGGGAAGTCGGTGTCCACCTCGTCGACGAAGTACGGGAAGCTCAGGAGACGGCTCGGGGGGTCGTACAGCGCGATGTAGAAGTTTTTCGCCGGCATGAGCTCGCCGACGATCTCGTGAATCGCGGCGAACAGCTCGTGCAGGCTGCGTGTAGCGTGCGCGGCCTCGGAGATGTGGTAGGTGGCGAGCTGGACCTGCGCGGCGCGCCGCGACTCCGTCACGTCGCGGAAGCTCCACACCCGTCCGACGCTCCGCCCGCCGATGCGCTGGGGCTGCGAGAACCGTTCGAAGATGCGCCCGTCCTTGAACGTCAGGACGTCGAAGCTCGACGCGTCGGGGCGGGCGTAGAGGTCGCGCACCTTGCTGAGAAATCCCTCGGGGTTCTCGAGCTGTTCCAGCACGAAGGCGATGGTTTGCGCGGCGTCGTTGGCTTCGAGAATCGAGTCGGGGATCCGCCACAGCTCGGCGAACTTGCGGTTGAAGCTGCGGATGCGGCCGCTCAAGTCCACCACCAGGATGCCGTCCGCGGTCGACTCGAGCGTGGCGTTCAGCAGGGAGAGCGTCTCGCGCAACTCCTGCTCGGTACGCTGGCGCTCCGTGATGTCGTGGTAGCTCACGACGACCGCGCCGATGACGGGGTCGTCGAGGCGGTTCACACCGACGGCTTCGAGGCGGCGCCACGAGCCGTCCTTGTGCAGGGCGCGGAGCTCGGCCTTCGCCAACCGGCCCGGCTGCTGCATCAACTCTGCGAACAGCTCGAGCGCGGACGCGCGGTCGTCGGGGTGGATGAACTCGAACGCGTTCCGTCCGATGTTCTCGGTCGCGCCGTAGCCGAGCACCGGCTGGGTCGACTGGCTGGCATAGCGGACGGTGCCGTCGGAGTCGAGCAGGGTGATGACATCGGTCGAGTGCTCGACCAGCCGGCGGAAGCGCTGCTCGCTTGCGCGCAGCGCCTCGAGCTCGGCGGCGTCGCGCGGCGGTGGGGCGGGGGGCTTCGCGGTTCTCATCTCGGGGTCCCAATACTCACCCGGCGGTGCCCCCGAGGCAACCGGCAGGGGCGCGGGGTGACCGACGTCACGCAGGGCGCGTGTGCGGGCCGGCCCGCCGCGGCGTCACGCGGCCGAGAGCGGAGGCGGGGGCGGCTCGTTCAGCACCAGCCAGTAGAGGCCGAGCTGGCGCACGGCTTCGACGAACTGGGCGAAGTCCACCGGCTTGCGGATATAGCTGTTGGCGCCGAGGTCGTAGCCTGAGATCACGTCCCGCTCCTCGCGCGACGACGTCAGGATCACGACGGGGAGCCGGCGGGTGCGCTCGTCCGCGCGGATGCGGCGCAACACCTCCAAGCCGTCGATCTTGGGGAGCTTCAGATCCAGGAGGACCACCTCCGGCGCGATGGGACGGCCCGCGCGCCCGCCGGTCCCGAACAGGCAGTCGAGCGCTTCGGCCCCGTCGCGGGCCACCAGCACCTCGTTCTGGATGTTGTTCTTCGCGAGGGCGCGTCGGGTCAACGCCTCGTCGTCGGGGTTGTCCTCCACGAGCAAGATCATGCGCTGGGATGCCGCTTTCTGGGTCATGGGAGCGTGAAGTAAAAGGTGGCGCCGCGGTCGATGGCAGCCTCGGCCCACACGCGACCGCCGTGGCGATGGATGATGCGTTGCACCGTCGCGAGCCCCACGCCGGTTCCGGGAAACTCGGCCGTGCGGTGCAGGCGCTGGAACGCGCCGAACAGGTTGGCCGCGTAGGCCATGTCGAACCCGGCGCCGTTGTCGCGTACGTAATACGCCCGCTCTCCGTCG